>RFQF01000085.1 GCA_009925805.1 Flavobacteriia bacterium
TGCGACTTATTCGAATAGGATTCAAAAATGACATTATTGATTTCTCCTCCCACTTTACAGTGAGGCCCAACGGTGGTAGCACCATAAATTTTTGTCCCCATTTTAATTTGTGCATATTCCCCCAAGGCCAAGGGACCACGAATCATACATCCCTCCATAACCTCCGAATTTGATGCGAGGTAAATAGGTCCGTTGGTAGTATTGAACGTAACATCGTTCGCTATGGCTCCGGATTCCATGAAAAATAGTTCCGAAGGTCCGATTAGCCGGCAAGAGGCTGGCAAGGGCGCGGAAGAACGATTTCGGGTAATGAGCTCAAAATCAAGTGCCAAGATTTCGGCATTTTTTTTAGGGAAATCCCATCGTTGCTTTAAATGAATTAAGGTATTCGGGTACGCAATAAACGTTTTTGGCTTACCCAAGGAAGCCACCGTTTCTCCATCAACGGTTAAGGCTTCTCCTGGTTGCAATTGCGCTATGGATTGTATAAAATCGGGTGTTGGAATAATCCCAGCATTCACGGATACTGCCTCAGGTAGGGGAGTGTAACTCGATGCTAAATAAGGCACGGTTTCAAATCCGTACTGAATCGATGGTTCCAAAATAGTATAACGATCGATGAGGGTAAAAATCCCACAACGAAGAAAAGGTGCGGGCTTGAACAGCGTATGCGGCGCTAAGGCCAAATGAAGGTGCTGGTCGTTAAGGTTGATGCGAAGCGGCATAAATTTGTTTTTTACTAAATAAAAGCAGCAGTATTAAGGTTAAAGCTCCATTGATAATCAGCATTTCGTTACCTATTTGATACGACCCTAGAAGCAAGGGAGCGTTCAATTTAAGCAGATAACATAGGACGGGTGACAAAAGGGTTAAATAAACCACCTTCGGAGTAACAAATACACGTTTCGTTAAAATACCAAAAGCAAACAACCCCAATAACGGTCCGTAGGTATAGCTGGCAATATCAAAAATTAAATCGACGATACTCTTGTTATCCAACCATTTGAACGTAAAAACGAGTAGCATAAAAATAAACGCAAAGCCTAAATGTACGCTTCGTTTGATTCGATTCTTGGTTTCTTCGTTGTAAGTCCTTCGATCAAACCCCAAAATATCGAGACAAAAGGACGCCGTTAATGCCGTAATTGCGCCATCCACCGAGGGAAACAAAGCGGAAATCAATCCAATGATAAAAATCACAAAAACACCAAAGGGCAGATAATCCTGCACCAATAAAGGAAATAAATCATCGGGGGCTACGGAGATACCTGATTTCGCAGCATACAAGGTCAACACACTCCCTAAAAGTAAAAATAGCGCGTTGACCAATAACAAGGAAACACTAAAAACCATCATATTTTTTTGAGCATCTCGTAAGGTTTTTACGCTAATGTTTTTCTGCATCATTTCTTGGTCGAGTCCGGTCATTGCAATGGATATAAATGCTCCTCCAAGGAGATGCTTCCAAAAATAATCTCCTTTTAAAGGATTGCTTTCTAATAAATTAAATAGGTTTTCTGAATGTATCGATTCAAATATGCTACCCCAACCTATACCTAATTTCTGTTGAAAGCAGATCACACAAACTACCAATGCAAGCAGCATAAACGATGTTTGCAAGGTATCTGTCCAAACAATGGTTTTGACGCCTCCTTTCAACGTATATGCCACAATCATGGTAAGGATTATCAGGGTGCTTAAAGCAAAGGGAATTCCGATTTTATCGAAAATAAATAATTGCAACACATTGATAACAAGATATAATCGTACCGTGGCACCTAAGCATCGGGAGAGAATAAAATAACCTGCTCCCCAGCGGTAGGCCGAAATACCCAGACGCTTTTCCAGGTAGGTATAAATGGATGTAAGTTGCAAACGGTAATAAATGGGAAGCAGTACAAAGGCTACGACAAAATACCCCAGAAAAAAACCCAACACCAATTGATAATAATGCCATCCAGAACTCAACACTTTTCCCGGAACCGAGATAAACGTAACGCCGGATAGGGAAGTGCCGATCATGCCAAAAGCAACGAGATACCAAGGACTTTTTTTATCTCCTGAAAAAAAACTTGCGGTTGTAGCGTTTTTAGCCGTGGCCCGTGAAATCCAGAACAATATTCCAAAATACAACAACAACAATCCAACTAGGGCCAAGGCTTCCATAGGTTAAAAATACGTTTTTTTCAATTACTGCTTATGCGCTTTAGTAAGGCATCATGAAACTAAGCCACCTGAAATGCGTTTGGATTACTAACTTTACCCGAAAAAAATAAGGAATGATTGAAATCTATGCTCTTGTGGTTGTCGTAATCGCTTGTTTTGCGACCCTATTGTATCAAAACACCCTGTATTCAAAAAAAACAGAATTGAGGGATGCACTATTAGTGCAATCCGAACTCCTGAAAGAACGGCAATCGTTTTCGCTGCCGCTCAAAATGGAAGCTTACCAACGTGCCATTCTTTATTTGGAGCGAATACATCCGACCTCTTTGGTGCTTCGATTGAACCAACCCGAAGTATCGGCAAAAGCCATGGAAGCTCTATTATTGAAAGCTTTGCGCGACGAATACGACCACAATGTAGCACAACAACTCTTCATTTCAGAGGCCTCATGGAAGTTGCTTAAAAATGCCAAAGAAGAAACGGGGCGTTTGATCAGCGTAATTTCCGAACAGCTTTCAGAAGGTTCAAACGCGATAGAATTATGCAGTGCCTTAATAACAAAAACGGCAGAAGTGAACCCCCTGCCGTCTGAAATAGCTATTAATGCATTGAAATCGGAATTCCAACGCTTGTTATAATTATCGAACTACGTGAATAAAACCGTGTTTTTCGAAGTTATCGAAAATCAATTTATACGTATAAACACCCTCATCTAAATCTTGACCACCCGCATCTTGTCCGCGGAAGAAAGGCGTATTTTGTGCTTGTTCCCACACTAAATTACCCCAACGGTTGAAAATGTAAAGGGTAAACTCATCACATGTCTGAAAGTACGATTTCAAATCCAAGAAATCGTTCGTACCGTCAGCGTTCGCTGAGATCACATTTGGAAAATCAAACGCATTAAAGTCTTTTATATAAAGAATCGTTGCATCCAACTGGGTGGTATCGGAAATACAACCAAACTCTGAAGTAAGGAAGGCTGTGTATATTCCCATTCCATTGGGCTCTAAAGCAAAGGTTGGGTTAAATTGCGTTGATACAAAATTATTAGGACCTGTCCATAAAATAGTTGAATTCGGTTCTCCCGTTGCAGCCAGGTAGAAAGGATCTCCAGGACATTCCGGTACATTAAAACTCAAAACAGGAGGTAGCGGCGTGGCCTTAATATACATATCAAAGGTGGTATCTACCGCACAACCGAACGCAGAGGTAACATTGTACGTAAATTGATAAACCCCTGGATTATTTATGGTCGTATTAAATGCAGACGCGCTATCCGCAAAAACATTGTTCACCTCCCAAAAATCATTAACACTCTCATTCGTAACAATGGAAGGAGATCCGGTAACAGTAAAAGCTACATCTTCACACTGAATCGTATCCGCGATATAAGAAAACGTTGGATAGGCGTGAACGAAAAAACTAAAGCTTACCGTATCATCGCATTGCACCGCTGCCGAGAATGAATCGGTGACAACTAAGGTAATATTATGTATACCCGGCGTGTTGAATATGGAGGAATAATCATAGGACGTATCCACCAGTTGATTGTTATATATCCATTCGTAGGTGGTCGAATTCGAAAGTCCGGTACTTGTATTGTTGAATTGAACGGCTGAGTCGATGCACGATTCAACAATCGTAAAATTCGCCGTAGGATTGTTGAAAACCGTAAACGTATTCGATATCGTATCGGAACAACCATGCTGGGTAATAGCTACGAGCTCCACGGGATAAATCCCAGGACCGTTAAAATACAGCGTTACTGTGTCACCTACCAAGGTATCGTTGTTGGCATACCAAAAATTAGTAATTGTATCATTCCCTAAAAGGGAACTGGTAGCTTGAAAACTCGCCGTTGTGCCTAAGCAAACATCGTTGAATCCAAAACTGGCAGTGGGGTTTTCATAGACCTCCACGGTGGTAGATACCGTATCCACGCAATTGGCCGTGTTTTGAACAATGAGCTCAACAGTATATTGACCCGGCCCCGGGAATGTGTGATTAAAATTAAACGTGCTTGCCGTATAACCGTCTGACGCGGACCAATGAGCGCTGTCATAGGCAGAGTTGGTAAAGGTGGTGCCATTGAATAGCAAGGTGCCGTTTCCAGCACACACGTTGGAATCGACAATAGCCCCAATTACTTCAGCAGGCAACACCGCAGTGGACAACGTCGCCACGCAACCGTTTACCGAGGTGATGTTGCACTGAACCGTATCAACACCTACTACATTTACGGTAGCTGTTTGACCTGTCGCTAATTGTTGCCCATTGGCTGCATTCGTCCAAACATAGGTTGAAAAACCTGCAGGCGCCGATAATGTGGCGGTGTTATTGGCACCGTTTTGACAATACAACGCGGATAAGTTTAAGGAAGCGCAATTGGCACTTACGTAAGCGTAACCGTAATGTCCACCAAGCGAACAATCTCCTGTCGCGATGTCCAGCGTTACCGTTTGACCGATGTATTGGGTTACATCTACCCCAAAGGTTGACCAGGGTTTCACACGAATACTTGCACCACAACTGTAAAAACCAGGAATCCCTCCTCCGGCAGCCACCTGATAAAACGTACACGGAATAGGAATTCCGTTGGCATCGTACAATTGTGCTTCAAAACGAGGTTGCTGCGAAACACTATGATTCGGGTCCTCAAGAACCGCAGCGTAATTTACCACAATCAAGTTGGATTGGGGTGAGATATTGAACGTATATTTTAGGCGCGCGGCTTGTGATCCAGTACCTGTGCCATCACCCACCATCGCAGAAAAGTTGGTACCTGGATAAACTAAGGTCAAGGGAAGACCTGTTGAAGGATTGACACATGCCACAGGGTCGTTACCCGGACCCGTTACAATGGAAAACTGATTGGTTTGCGCTACCCCGCCCACAATTTGGCCTGTATTGAAGGTATTAATACCGCAGCATGAACCCGTTTCCCCTTGCCAACCGCTGAACGAATTATCCTCAAAATCTGCATTAAAACAGCAGGAACTTACGCAAACAGTTATTTGACAGGTTTGTCCTCCGAGACTAATCGTAAAGTTGGCCTGACCATTGGAAGTAGGGGTTCCTGTAATGGTGTAAACCAAGTTTCCATTTCCAATTACCACCGAACCCGCATTCAAGGTCGCGGTTAAACCGGTTACACCCGTAGAGGGAACGCTTTGAGCTGGGTAATTTCCCCCGTTACCTCCGATGTATCCGACCGTCACAATTACATTTGCCGCTGGTTGACCGTTCGCGAGGGTACCATTCGTAATGGCTGAATTGCAGATAATGCCCGTAACCACCGCGCTTTGTGAAAACACCACAGGAGCAGCGCCCAGCAGAAGGACTAAAAAAAAGCGTTCAATTCTATTCATTTTAACAAAAATTTAGTAAATCGTGTCTTTGACGCACGAAGATACGACAAAATTGCATGACACGAAAAAAAAATACGTTACTTACTTCTACGAAAAAACGCGATTATCAAGGGCAATACAGAGATGAGCACAATCAATAAAGCAATCAGGTCGACATGCTCACGAATCCAAGATATTTCCCCTAACAAATACCCAGCTAAGGTCATGCTTCCAATCCAAAGCGCGCCACCCAGCAGGTCAATCGCCACAAATTTACGGTAGTCCATTTTTCCTATACCCGCAGCGAAGGGTGTAAACGTTCTTACAAAGGGAATAAAGCGACCTAAAACCACCGAAACGGATCCGTATTTTGCAAAAAAGAGCTCAGTTTTCGATAAATACTCCTTTTTCACCAAGGGTTTCTCCTTGAACTTCCATTGAAACACCGAAAGCCCTAAGCGCCGTCCTACCCAATAATTTACATTGTCCCCAAGGACTGCCGCAGCAAACAACAGCGGTAAAATAATGCCTATATCCAAGAGGCCACTCTTGCAAAATAAACCCGCTGTAAAAAGCAATGAATCCCCGGGTAAAAAAGGCATAGCTACCAAACCGGTTTCCACAAAAATGATGAAGAACAAAATTGCGTAAATGGCGGTACCGTATTGCTCAAAAAACCATGGAAAATCTAAGGCGAATAAATGTTGAAAAAAATCGACCATCATGCTTAAGTTAACGAGTTCAGATTCATTTCTCGCATCCAACCCTCCATTCCATGCTCAACCACATATACCTCGGTATAACCCGCTTCCCTGTGTAACAAGTTTCCCAATGCAGCCGCACGTCTTCCTGTATTGCATAACAGTATAATCGGCGCTTCAAGCGTTATTTTATGCTGGTGAAGGTAGTTCATCACATCAGCCATTGGAATATTCTTCCACCCGATATTTTCAGCCTCATATTCATACGTTTCACGGATATCCAAACAAACCCATTGTTCCCCTTGACACAGGGTATTAGCGTCCTTGGCACTGATATTTTTCATGGTACAAAAATAACCTTATTCCTCAAATATATGCGCCAAACATCGTTTCGTTAGTCTATTTCGTGGCATTGATTATATTTGACAAAAAAATGTGACTATGTTATTAAAAAATAAGGTGATTCTCATCACTGGAGCCTCACGAGGAATAGGGAAGTCCATCGCACAATCTTGTGTTAATCAGGGTGCCACAGTTGTTTTCACCTACCTTTCTTCTGAAGAAAAGGCACGTGCCTTGGAAACCGAATTATCCTCCCAAGGGGGCATAGCTGTGGGTATTAAATCCGATGCTTCCGATTTTGATCAAGCCCATCAACTTGTGGATCAAGTGGTCGAACGTTTCGGTACCGTGGATGTTTTGGTAAACAATGCTGGAATTACCCGTGATACTTTGATGATGCGCATGACTGAAGCGCAATGGGATGAAGTGATCAACACCAACTTAAAATCTGCTTTCAATCTTACCAAGGCCGTTATAAAACCTATGTTGAAAGCTCGATCCGGTTCCATCATCAACATGAGTTCTGTGGTGGGCGTGAAAGGAAATGCAGGTCAGGCCAATTATGCAGCCTCCAAGGCAGGATTAATCGGATTCACCAAATCCATCGCCGCTGAACTGGGGTCTCGCAACATTCGTTGTAATGCCATAGCCCCTGGATTTATTGAAACCGAAATGACGGAAGTGCTCGACCCTGCGGTGGTTAAACAATGGAGAAACGCAATTCCCCTGAAACGAGGTGGTCAGCCAGAAGATGTAGCCAATGCCACGGTGTTTTTGGCTTCCGACATGTCCGCCTATATTACTGGTCAAACCCTGCATGTATGTGGAGGAATGTTAATGTAAGGCTATGCTGATTCGCCCTAGACGCAACCGTAAAAACCCCGCCATTCGCGCCATGGTGGAGGAAACTCATTTATCGGTGGATCATCTGAGTGTTGTTTCCCGCGCTGCCTGATGCGCTCAAAGATGCCACGGCTACTTATAGCTATGCCGAAGACAATTTTTATCTCGAAGCGATTCGAACGATCAAAACCCATTTTCCCGAAATCGTGTTAATGAGCGACGTGGCCATGGATCCATACTCCTCGGATGGACACGATGGATTGGTGAGCGAAGGGAAAATTTTGAACGATGAAACCTTACCGATTCTCGGAAAAATGGCCTTAGCCCAAGCGCAAGCAGGCATCGACATTCTAGGTCCGAGCGATATGATGGACGGGAGAATTGCATATCTCCGCAACGTCTTGGATGCAGCTTCGTTTACAGACGTGAGCATCATGGCTTACACTGCAAAATATGCCAGTGCCTTTTATGGTCCTTTTCGCGATGCCCTGAATTCCGCACCAAAATACGGCGACAAAAAAACCTATCAAATGAACCCGGCCAACCGCCGTGAAGCTTTGCTAGAAGCGCAATTAGACATCGAAGAAGGAGCAGATTTTATCATGGTAAAACCTGCCTTAGCCTATTTGGATGTGATTGCTTATTTAAAAGAAACTTCTTCGGTACCCGTAACGGCCTACAATGTGAGTGGTGAATGCGCCATGGTATATGCCGCAGCCGATAAAGGATGGATTGATTATGAATCCATCGTATCCGAAATTTTACTCAGCATGCGAAGGGCAGGAGCGAATGGGATCCTCAGTTATTTTGCCAAAGATTTTGCAAATTTTTTAAAGAAATAATGGAACATTTCGAGCTCAACAACCAATGGATTTCCTTAGAATCCCTGGAATTTCATATTCAACAGAAGCATAGTGTTCAATTGGGCAGCACCGCCC
>RFQF01000086.1 GCA_009925805.1 Flavobacteriia bacterium
ATCATCGCCGACTTCGCGGCCGAATA
The DNA here is from genome assembly GCA_009925805.1 of Flavobacteriia bacterium. Classification (GTDB taxonomy): domain Bacteria; phylum Bacteroidota; class Bacteroidia; order Flavobacteriales_D; family Crocinitomicaceae; genus UBA952. The sequence goes on from RFQF01000086.1 coordinate 27, forward strand.
CGGCCGCGGTCGGACTCCCAACCCGTGCGTGCGGTGCAACGCCTGGCTGAAGTTCGGCCGGCTGTTCGAGCATGCCGACGCGATCGGGGCGAGCCACGTGGCTCGGATAATGGGGATTCAACCACAAGATTTTTTCAAAGCTATGTCCGATTTTCGCGGTGCTGGAAAAAGGTTACAAGCCGTTGTTGAGGAACCGTTTTTTAAGATGTACAAGGATTTTGCGCATTCCCCTTCAAAATTGAAAGCTACGTTAGAGGCAGTGAGAAAACAATTTCCAAAACTAAAACTCATTGCTTGCATGGAATTACATACGTTTTCATCCTTGAAAAAAACGTTTTTACCCCAATATGAGGGATGTATGGATGCAGCTGACAGTGCTTTGGTGTATTTTAATCCTCAGGTGGTCGAGCATAAGCGCTTGGAGATGATTTCCAAGTTCGATGTTTTAGAAGGATTTGGGAGCCCATTAACGGTGGCTAATGAAACCGATGAGGTACTTGAATTCATTAACGGACATGTAACCGCTAACAGCGTTCTTTTGATGATGTCTTCCGGTAACTTTGACGGGATCCATTTCGAAGCGTTAGGAAACCAACTGTTGGAGCGCTTAACGGGCACGAAATAGTACCCTGCGAAATATCAGCGCGATGAAGATGCTGTTAAAAATCGAATATAAGGTCAATCCAAGCAAGGATAAAACAAACGTGAAATTAGCGCTATAAATCATCTCGTCCTGTTGCCTAAGTAATCCGCGTATCTCTTGGTCTGATTTACTCTTTAACTCCGCATTCTTGGCTCGAATTTTCTCAATATTCTCAGGTTTAGCTAACAATTCGGCTGATTTTCGAAGCTGATATTGATTGTATTCAGGGTGGATTTTAGCATAAAAGATATAAATAAATCCGCTTACCAAAAGGGTATAAATCATGCCGCATGAAACCCCTTTCTTTATGTCCATTAATAAATTCCCGGGATTCAATTCCTGACGTTTCAACAGGTATAAACCGATAGCAACTGTAACGGTGAGTAGGAACATATTGACCAAAACGTACGGACCGCTGCTGCCAAAAGTAAAAATACCCATAACCCAACTGAAATATTTCACTCCCATCCAAAGCAGCGCCATAAAAATGGCAAAAACATAGGCTCGATTCATGGCATTAGCTATTCATAGAAACCAAAAACTCTTCGTTGGAAAGGGTGTTTTCCATGTGCGATTTTAAAAACTCCATGGCCTCTACTGGATTCATATCGGCAATGAATTTTCGGATTAACCAAACGCGTTGCAATACTTCTTTGCTCACGAGTAAATCCTCCCTCCGTGTTCCTGAGGCGGTAATATCAATGGCAGGGTAAATTCGTCGGTTGGAGATTTTACGGTCGAGTTGAAGTTCCATGTTACCGGTTCCTTTAAATTCCTCGAAAATTACTTCATCCATTTTTGAGCCGGTATCCGTTAGGGCTGTGGCTAAAATGGATAAAGAACCGCCATTTTCAATTTTACGTGCCGAACCGAAGAATCGTTTGGGTTTATGTAAGGCATTGGCATCAACACCCCCGGACAATACCTTACCTGACGCGGGTGAAACCGTGTTGTAGGCACGCGCTAAACGGGTAATTGAGTCAAGCAATATGCACACGTCATGTCCACATTCAACCAAGCGCTTGGCTTTTTCTAAAACCATATTGGCCACTTTTACGTGCCGCTCCGCAGGTTCATCAAAGGTTGACGCAATAACTTCGGCCTTGACGCTCCTCGCCATGTCTGTTACTTCCTCCGGACGTTCATCGATGAGTAATACAATAAGGTAAGTTTCCGGATGATTGGCTGCGATAGCATTGGCTACATCCTTCAACAACATGGTTTTACCTGTTTTAGGTTGTGCCACAATCATTCCGCGCTGTCCTTTTCCAATAGGAGCAAAGAGGTCCATAACGCGGGTGGACAACGTTTCTTGTTTATGTCCGGTAAGCTTAAACTTCTCATCCGGAAATAACGGGGTTAAGTACTGAAATGGCACCCGGTCGCGAATGTAGGAGGGATCACGGCCGTTAATGGATGAAACCTTCACCAAGGGAAAGTACTTTTCACCTTCGCGAGGTGGACGAATAGTTCCTTTGACGGTATCTCCCGTTTTAAGTCCAAACAACTTGATTTGATTTTGACTAACATAAATGTCGTCAGGTGATGGGAGGTAATTATAATCCGAGGACCTTAAGAATCCATAACCGTCTTGAATGATTTCCAAAACGCCTTCTGCAGTAACTATTCCAACAAGATCATAGCTTTCTTCCTTCAATTTTACCACATTTTCGATGGGTACTTCAGGAATTGAAATTTTTGGAACGGTCAGCCCTTTAGCATTTTGAGTTTCCTCCTCCTCTTCGGGAATATGGTTTTCGTGGGTTTCATGGACTTCTTCCACCGGAGATTCAATTCTTGGTTCCTGAGGAAAATCGCTGAAAGCCTCCTCTGTGAATAACGTTGCCTCATCGGAGGAAGGGTCAATAATTCGCTTACGAGGTCTAGATTTTTTATTTACGGTATCTGTTTCAGGTGTCGTTATTTCCGCATCAGGAAGGGCCTGAGGTTCTACGGATTCCGTTGAATTGGGCTCAGCTCCCCCGTCAAAAATGAGATTTATCAGTTCCGACTTATTCAGATTTTCCGGATTTTGTATTCCCAGGGTGTTGGCAATTATTCTTAAATCGTTGACACTTTTTTTTGCTAAAGTTTTTTTATCCATAAAAAAATTGGTGAAAATTCGATTTCAAAAAAGGACTCGGAGAGTGAAATCGTGCGCAAGTTTACAAAAAATAAATTCGTTGGAACTACATCCCATTTTGCTGAATACTCAAAAAGGGTAAAATAATCTTCAGCCTCCCGAATGGTAAAATTGTTCCTTAAATCCGAGGCATCAATGTTGGAATATTCATAGAAATAGGGGTCTCTATTCAGGGTAAAATCTTGAAATGCCAACGCCTTGTTGAAATCTAATTTTTTTTGCGCGCCCGGATCCGAGGGGTCTCCATCGTAAATGTTGTCGCAAATATCTACCCCTTCTGCACTAAGCGCAATGTCGTAGCTGTCCGTACCGCTGCACATGGTAAAGAGAAATCCACCTCCAAGTACAAAATTCTTAATGTTTTTAGCTACGGCCAATTTGAACTGGGATGCTTTTTTATAGCCAAACTGGCGCGCATTCGCTTCGGTAGTTCGCACTTGTTCTTTGTACCAAGGTTGATACGAGGCAGAACTGTAAAACTTCCCGTATTGGCCGGTAAAATCTTCATGATGTAAGTGCAACCAATCGTATTTTGGTAACATTCCCATGACAATGGCCGAGTCATATATTTTGTCGTATTTGATTTCTGCATACTCCAGCACCAACGTTACCGCGTCGTCCCAAGGTTGCTTATTGGGAGGCGTATACACCGCAATCTTTGGGGCTTTTTCCAATTGGACAACTTCCATATTCACATCGGGATTGGCTATTTCAGCCTTAATTGAAGCCACTTGTCCATCGGTAATAACCTGATATTTAACGCCTCGAATTTTCAATTCTCGTTCAATTTCTTGCAAATGCGGCATTAAAAACGAACCTCCTTTGTAGTTCAATAACCATTCAATAACCACTCCGTTTTCCAAGGTCCAATAGGCTATTCCATAGGCTTTTAGGTGGTTGCTTTGGCTGTTGTCCATGGGGATTAATAGCTGCGTTGCGCGGCCATGAAGGGATAAGCAAAGCCCTAGGTAAACCAACCATAAACTGCGGGGAACCTTAAAACGGAACATTTTGATCGCCTTGAAAATTGAAATCATCGTTGGTAGTGTTCATTTTACTTGGAATGGTAACGGTATTGGAGTCCTGGTTGAAACGCATTAAGCTGTCCTGGTTACCGTTATCGACCATAAAATCCGAGTCGTTCAAATTGGAAAATCGTGCAAAATCGTCCTCAAATCGCAAGCGAACCGCCGCAGTTTTTCCATTTCGGTGTTTCTCGATTAAAAATTCGCCAATACCTTGGGTGGAGGTTCCATCGTCGTATTTAAGAATTTTATAGTACGATGGACGGTACAGAAACGAAACGATATCCGCGTCTTGTTCGATGGCTCCTGATTCACGCAAATCTGAAAGTATTGGTTTTTTGTCGCTGCGTTGCTCTACGGAACGACTTAACTGAGACAATGCGATGATTGGAATGTTCAATTCTTTTGCGATTTCTTTTATGGACCTTGAGATCATCGAAATTTCCTGCTCGCGGTTCCCTTGATTTTTTCCATCCTTTGCCGACATCAATTGTAAATAATCGATAATTACCAGTTGGATATCGTACTGGGCTTTCAAACGACGGCATTTGGCGCGAAAATCAAAAATGGAAATAGCTGCCGTATCATCAATGTAGATAGGCGCTGATGCCAATTTCTGAATGCGGGAATGCAGTTGTTGAAATTCATGGTCCGCGAGATCGCCTTTGCGTAATTTCTCGGAATTAATGCGTGATTCGCCCGCTATTAAACGCTTGACCAACTGCACGGAGGACATTTCCAGCGAAAAAATCGCAACCCCCATGTTATGCTGAACGGCCGTGTTGCGCGCTGCAGATAATACAAAAGCCGTTTTTCCCATACCAGGTCGCGCCGCAATGACAATCATGTCTGAACGTTGCCAACCAGCGGTTACTTTGTCAATTTCAATAAATCCTGAAGGAATTCCTGAGATCCCGTCCGCATTTTTACGTGCAACTTCAATCTCCTCAATCGCATTGCGTACGACGTTAGAAACTATATCCACCTGCTTGGATAAGTTGCCGTCACCGATTTGAAAGAGGTCACGTTCGGCACCGTTCAAAAGTTCAAACACATCCACGGTATCGTCGAAAGCGTTTTTAATAACTTCGTTGCTCACACGAATCAATTCGCGCTTAATGAATTTTTCTGCAATGATTCGAGCATGGTATTGTACGTTGGCTGTGGAACCCACGCGATTGGTAAGTTGTGAGATGTAACCCGGACCTCCGGCAGCCATCAACTCTCCGGATTTAGACAAGCGATCGGTAACGGTAACTAAATCCACGGGACTAGTAGCGGCAAATAGGGCACGAATAGCTTTGTAAATGTATTGGTGTTTTGGATCGTAAAAGCTGTTCTCACTGATAATATCGATGGTGTCGTTGACGGCATTTTTTTCCAACATCATGGCACCCAAGACCACTTGTTCCAACTCCACCGCTTGTGGAGGAATTCTTCCAATTTCCTGCGTTAAAGGGTTGGCGATTTTGGCCCGGTTAACCGGCTTGCGAGAAGCGTTGGGTGCATCCATAAAAAAAGGGTGAATAAAGTAATAGTCAAAGTTAGCTAAAATTAGTTCGGAAAAAAGTACTGTTCAAAACTATTTCAAGGCTTTGATCGCCTCAGAAGTCCCTATAGTTGAAGTGATGTAATCTTTTTCTTTCAAGGGGTTTCGTGCAGGACTGTAGGCGCGGCCGTAAAAAATGATTTGCAGGTGCAGTTTATTCCAGGTGTGTTTAGGAAATAGGCGTTTTGCAGCTTTTTCGGTTTCTTGAACGTTTTTTCCTGAGGAGATTCCCCAGCGGGTAAGCAATCGGTGAATGTGGGTGTCCACGGGAAATGCGGGAACCCCAAAGGCTTGTGCCATGACCACAGACGCGGTTTTATGGCCTACTCCCGGCAATTTTTCTAAGGCTTCAAAACTGGCCGGCACCTGTCCTTGATGTTCAGCAAGCAGGATTTTCGATAGATGAAAAATAGCTTTCGACTTCATGGGAGATAAGCCGCAGGGTTTAATGATGGCTCGAATTTCTTCTATATTCAATTTCACCATTTCCTCCGGTGTGTGGGCCTTTTCGAAAAGTAGGGGAGTTATTTTATTCACCCGTTCGTCGGTGCATTGCGCAGAGAGTAATACAGCAATTAACAAGGTATACGCATCGTGATGGTCCAAGGGGACTGGGGTTTCGGGGAATAAACGGTCTAATTCCGTTTGAATAAATAGCGCTTTTTCTTTTTTTGTCATGGAAAATAACCTAAGGTGAAAAGGGAAATAAAACGACCGTAAAATACGAAGCAAAAAATAATTAAGGGGCCCGAAAGGTAGAGTCCAATCCAGGATCCTAACACCAAAAACGCTGTGGGTTTGCGGAAAAAAGGAAGAATCAAGGTTAATCCAAGGAATAAAAACAGCAGGATTTTAAAACGGCATAAGCTGAAATGAACTTCGTGTAACGTAGGATTAATCCCATGCAGAATTTCTTTGTTGGAACGGCAAATACGCGTTTGATATAAAATCACGTTTGGATGATCCTTAAATACTTGAGGGTTATAGTCTGCTACATAAATACTCCCATGATTTGCTAATTGAACTTCATGAACATAACTATCGTTGAAGCTTTGATAGGAAGTTGAGCTGAAGCCTACAACCTTATCTTGTATGGGGATTAATGGTAAAAATTCATCGAGCACCAAGGAACCTAAAATCCAAAAAGATAACAACGCAAAGAGGTATTTTACCCGCAACCTCCAGCCGCTAATAAGGCTGAAATAATATTCATCCATAGCTTCTTCCTCCGCTTTCCACCGTTGATTCATGCGTTCCCAACGTTCTCGATGTATTTCTGCTGCTGTGCGGTGAGGCTGCTCCGGTGCTTTTCGTTGGGGTTCAAATTCCTTTTTTAGAATCCGCTCATACGCATCAAGCAAAGTTTGAAAATGCGCGGTTGCTTCGGGTCCTGGGTTTAAATCCGGATGGTATTCTTTGGCAAGCGCTCGAAACCGCTTTTTAACGAGGATCAAGGATGCATTTTCAGGCAGACCTAAAAGATCATAGTATTGCTTGCCATGCATGGTTTTTCAATTTTTCAAGCATGCGTTGCCGGTTAACCTTGCCATTTTCGGTATAGGAGATTGAATCAATAATCGTATATTTTTTTGGAAGTTCAGCGGGTAAAAAGGAATCTTTCAGGGTTTCTAAGGTTGGAATTTGTGCATCATTCGTCAGGACCAACCCAACGATTTCTCCCCAATGTTCATCGGGCACCGGAACTACCAAGCAGGTTATTTGAAACAACGTATTTATTCGATTTTCTATGGATTCCGGGTGCACTTTAATTCCTCCGCTGTTTATTACAAAATCCTTTCTTCCAATGATACGAAAGGATTGATCGCTCAGAATTTCTGCATAATCGTTGGTGGAAATTACTTTGTCGGTGTAATCCGGGCAATGGATTCGTAAACAACCGTCTTTTTCGCTAACACTGTACCCGTTTAACACGTTATAGGGTTCTTGAAAATTCATTGAAATTTTGCGAAGAGCTACGTGTGAAGCGGTTTCAGTCATGCCATACGTTTGATAGCAATTATGAAAGAAACCGGAAATTCGCTTGAATTGATTTTCTGTCAAAGAAGACCCTCCTACCAGTAAAAGACCTTCTTGGTGAATTTCAGAAGCGTTTTCCGCGGTATTGAGTGCTTGAATGGGCACCATCGCATTGAAATCCAGTGGGAAATCCACTTCGGCTAAAGGGCTTTGATTCACGGAAAAAACGTGGAGCTGCATTTCCGTCAAAAGGGCCCTTACAACCATCATTTTACCCGCAATGGTTGTTAACGACAAGCACAATCCTGCATTCATTGACGATTTCAAGGAAAAAAAATGAAGCGTTCGTTGGGCAGATCGTTTCATGAGCTCTTTGGGAAGTCGTATGGTTTTTGGCTCCCCCGTTGAACCTGAACTATTCACCTCAAGGTACTTTGACGTATTATTCCATTGTTCTATGAAGTCTCGAACCTCTTGAATTCGGCTTTGATCGTGGTATATTATATCCATTGCTAAAATTCTATGTCTAAATTGAACCGGTTTTTAAGGGTATGCAAATTGGGATTCTTACGTGCCAAAGCTTGGTATTTTTCTTTACCCGTATACGGTTTGTTTTCCTTTGTCTCTTCCTCGGTGAGCTGCAATTGTATTTGTAAAAAACCGTTATTCAGTTCCGTTTTCAAATAAGTCATGAATTCCATGAGCATTGGAGTAGGATACACCACTTGTACTTCGCTGTCTACCCACCAGGTTATGCTTTCGTCGTTAAAGGTAAAATCCCTTTTTACCACGGCGTGGAAGAATGTTTCTTTTCCGGCCTCTTTCATGGAAAGTGCGTAATTTCTGCTGGCTTTTCGTAAAGCATCGCTATTCAAAGGGGTTCTTGGTAACTGGCTGTCAGGAATGACAGGGGTTTCCTTGAATTCGGACAACGAATTTTT
>RFQF01000087.1 GCA_009925805.1 Flavobacteriia bacterium
TAGCGTTTACCCATGTGAAGACGCACCCCGTCCAAAATGCAAGCATGTGATTCGGCATCATAGACAATCACATCATGGCGATCTACTAAGCAATCAATCGCAGAAACAACCGCCTGATATCCAAAATTCACCACGATGGCATCCTCCTTTGATTCAAAATCCGCTAGTTCTCGCTCGAGTTGTTCGTGCAAATTCGAATTACCGCTCATCATACGGGCACCCATCGGCATGGCAAAGCCAAAAGATGTTCCTGCCTCCGCGTCCGCTTTTCGCACCTCCGGATGGTTGGCTAAACCAAGGTAATTATTCAAGGACCAATTCAGTTTTTCGACACCTCGAAAATGCATGTGAGGCCCGATATCTCCTTCCAGTTTGGGAAAGGTGAAGTACCCGTGGGATTCTTTGGCATGCATCCCTATCGGTCCGCGGTTTGCTTGTATTTTTTCAAATATATCGGCCATATAAAAGGATTGATTTACAAAGGTAAAGTTAAAACATCAATAACCATGAATATCTATAAGACTTTGCTTAATAATAGATGGCTCGACGAACCTTCGATACATATTTAGCAAGCCGAATAACTTGCTTCGTGTATCCAAATTCATTGTCGTACCACGTATATAATACCACATTTTTACCGTCTTTCGATACAATGGTAGCATTGGAGTCAAAAACCGAACAACAAGTATTTCCGATAATATCGGAAGAAACCAATTCAGGATCAAAGGAATAGTAAATTTGATTCACTAAGGGACCTTGTAAGGCAGCCTCTTTAATCAACTCGTTGATCGCTTCAACAGAAGTGGACGAATGCAATTCCAAGCTTAGAATAGCCAAGGATCCGTTGGGAGTAGGTACACGCACTGCATTGGCAGTCAATTTATCTTTTAACGAAGGAATAACTTTCGTTACGGCACTTCCTGCTCCGGTGGAGGTGATCACCATATTGACGGCCGCTGATCTTCCACGTCGGGGTTTGTCATGCATGTTATCCAACAGATTTTGGTCATTCGTATAGGCATGTACGGTTTCAATATGGCCTTTTACAATACCAATTCGATCTTCAATTACTTTAAGAATGGGACTGATTGCGTTGGTGGTACATGAAGCTGCGGAATACAAATGTTCTTCCTCTAACTTGAGGGTTTTTTCATTGATTCCAAAAACGATGTTGGGCATTTCTTTTCCAGGTGCGGTTAAAATGACACGAGAAACCCCTTGGGAATTAAGGTGTCGAGATAAGGCTTGTTGATTGGTGTAAATCCCCGTGTTATCAATGACCAAGGCATTGGAAATTCCATAGTCGGTATAGTCGACTTCTTCGGGATTCGAAGCATGGATCATATGAACCACTTGACCGTTAATTATCAAGCATTTTCGCTCAATATCTACGTTTACACTTCCTTTGAATGCGCCGTGTACGGAATCGTTGCGGAGTAAGCTTGCGCGTTTAAGAATGTCTTTTTCGGAATTTCCACGCGTCACAATCGCTCGAAGACGCAGTTGTTGACCTTTACCGGCCTGACGAATCAACTCTCGAGCCGCTAGTCGTCCAATTCTTCCAAACCCGTATAAAACAACATCGCGAGGTTCAAATCCTGGGCTTTGGGTGTCGGCAAGTCCTTCCAGTTTTTTTGAGAGGAATTCGCGCATGTGCATGTCGGGGGATTCACTGATCCATTCATTGGCCAATTTTCCGATATCTAATTTCGAAGGAATTAAGTTAAGGGATGCGATTTCTTCGGCTAGATTAGCAGTGGTAAAGACATCGATGGGTTTATTTACCACCTTTCCTGCGTATTCATGCAAATTCAAAAGCTCAGAAATGGTAATATCAGTCAAGTGATGGCGAAATAAAACCAGTTCAATGCCTTGGTCGTACATGAGTTCTCCTACTTTACTTTGAAGCTTAACCGCAGCGCGTTCTTGCTCGAGGTGTTTTTTTAATTCTTGTTCGTATCCCAAAAGTGAATCCATAGTGACTTAAAACGTAATTTAATGAAGAAAAAAGGCTGCATAAAGCAGCCTAAAAGATTAGCCTAAATAAGTTTTTAACAATTTATTTCGTGAAGTATGGCGCAATCTACGGATCGCTTTTTCTTTGATTTGACGGACGCGCTCGCGGGTTAGATTGAACTTGCATCCAATCTCTTCCAACGTGAGTCCGTGATTCATTCCGATACCAAAAAACAAGCGAATAATTTCACGTTCTTTATCGGTTAAGGTGCTCAATGAGCGCTCAATTTCACGCTGTAGGGATTCATTCATCAATCCAGAATCGGTGCGTTCGGATTCCGTATTGACCATAACGTCGATGAGGGTCCCTCCGTCTTCGTTGCTGGTGAGCGGCGCATCTACGGAAACATGCCTGCCCGCAACATTTAAGCTCTCCTTAATTTTTTCTTCCGGAACCTCCAGTGCCTCGGCTAATTCTTCCGCGGAAGGTGCGCGTTCGTATTCTTGTTCGAGTCTAGAAAAGGCTTTGTTGATTTTATTCAGTGAACCAACTTGATTCAAGGGAAGTCGTACAATTCGAGCTTGTTCCGCCAGTGCTTGAAGTATGGACTGACGAATCCACCATACAGCGTAGGAAATGAATTTAAATCCACGGGTTTCGTCGAATTTCTGTGCCGCTTTGATCAGTCCAAGGTTTCCTTCGTTGATTAAGTCGGGAAGGGTTAATCCTTGGTTTTGGTATTGTTTTGCCACTGAAACTACGAAACGAAGGTTTGCACGGGTTAATTTTTCCAAGGATTTTTGATCTCCTTCCTTGATTTTTCGTGCAAGTGCTACTTCTTCTTCCGCGGTAATTAACTCTTCGCGACCAATATCTTGAAGGTATTTATCAAGGGATTGACTTTCGCGGTTCGTAATGGATTTGGTAATTTTAAGTTGTCTCATGTTGGATAGTTACTTTAACTTAGGTGATTAACGATTTAAGCAAAGTAAAACCAAAAAATAGGTTTAGAAAAATTTTTTCTTTCCAAATTCCAACAACTTATTAACCTTTAATTCTTAATAACTTTTTTATGTTACAAACCAAATCCCTTGTAGTCTCTTGCGCCATTACTACCAACGATTTCCAACAAAATTCCGCGGTTGACTCCGTTCAGTTTTTCGGTTAGTTCTTCCACGGACTCTATAGGGTCATTGTTTACTTTCGTAATGACGGTTCCCTCGGTTATTCCCAGTGTTTTTAGTTTCCCAGCAGCGATGGTTTTTACTTTTACTCCAAAGGAAAGGTTCAAGTCTTTTCGCTCTTTTGCCGTCAACTCAACAAAGGTAGCTCCCAAGGCGAAATTCTTGGAAATCTCTTCCTTGCTTAACAGTTCGGTGTCTCCGTCTTTGTTGCGAAGGGTAATGTCCAAGGTTTCTTCGTTGCCACTTTTCTTACGCACCGTCACCACTACCTTATCTCCAGGGCGTTGTTTTCCAATTTCCTCTTGAAGTTGAGCGGGAGAATTCACCTCCTTGGTGCCAATCTTGAGAATAACATCCCCGGTTTTTAGTCCTGCTTTATCGGCGGAACCCCCATCGACCACAGAATTGATGTAAACACCTTTCAAATTCGGTAGCTTTTCTTTTTCCTTGAGTTCTTGATTGATGGAACTGATTTGGACTCCTAAATAAGCCCGTTGTACTAAACCATAATCGATTAAATCCTTAACTACCTTTTCCACCAAATTCACCGGGATAGCAAACGAATACCCACTATAAGCTCCCGTTTGTGAGGCAATCGCCGTATTGATCCCTACTAATTCTCCCACGGTGTTCACCAGGGCGCCCCCGCTGTTTCCTGGGTTTACGGCAGCATCGGTTTGGATGAAAGATTCAATGGGCACAACGCTTTTATCGGTTCGCTCCGAAAGTAAGTTAATGTTGCGTGCTTTGGCACTCACAATTCCCGCTGTTACCGTAGAGGTTAGATTGAAAGGATTTCCAACTGCCAATACCCATTCGCCAATTTTGAGTTGGTCGCTGTTCCCGAATTTCATGGGTTTCAAGTCGCTTGCTCCATCAATTTTTAACACCGCCAAATCGGTGGATGGGTCGGCCCCAATTATTTTGGCCGTATATTCTGCATTGTCGTTTAAAATTACATGGATTTCAGCAGCGTTCTCAATCACGTGATTGTTGGTCACAATGTAGCCTTCGGATGAAATTATCACTCCCGATCCCGCGCCGGATCCGAATTGTTTATATTCGCGTCCCCCAGCACCTGGACCATAAAAAAACTCTTGAAAGAGGTCGCGTTGAAAGGTTGTGGAAACCACTTTTGTCGTTACGTGAACCACGGAATTGATGCTCATTTCAGAAGCCTTGGTTAAATCGGGAAGTATATCCCCATTCATTCCAACGGTTTTTGCATAATACGCTTGGCCATCTAGAACGCGTTCGGACTTTTTCGAACTTGTCTTGTTGAACGCCCAATAGGCCGCTAAGGGTAATGTTCCACAAAGGGTGGCTAAACCAACTACGGTTAACAAAAGTTTTCTATTCATATTCTATGGATTTTAGTATGCAAGTTTAAGAACCTTCCATCATTTGTAAAATTACCCCGCTGTTAAAGATTGTTAAGCAGTTTACGCAACATTTTTTTACTTTTGAAGCGTGAATTTTGAATTTCAAAAGTATCAAGGCACCGGAAATGATTTTGTGGTCTTGGACAATCGCGATGCGCGGTATTCTACGATAACAGTCGATCAAATTCGGCAATTCTGCGATCGAAAAATGGGCGTTGGATCGGATGGCCTCATTCTAATAAACCCTTGCATGGAGGCCGATTTTGAAATGGTTTTTTACAATCCAGATGCTTCGAAAAGTTTTTGTGGTAACGGTGCGCGCTGTGCGATCGCTTTTGTGCGTGACCATAACATGGACATGCATCACCAACGATTTTTAGCCATCGACGGAATGCATGCTTATCGTGTAGAAAAGGATCAATTGGCGGTTCAAATGAGCGATGTTCAGGAAGTGCTACCCTTGGATGAATTTCGTGGATTGGTAAACACAGGTTCGCCCCATATAGTAATTAAAAGTCAAGATATTTCGACGCCTAACGTCATATCCCTTGGGCAACAGATTCGATATTCAGAAACCTATGTGAAGGAGGGAGTTAATGTCAACTTGATGTGGCCCATAGATCAAAATTCTCTGGCAATAGGCACCTACGAGCGAGGGGTAGAAAATGAAACCCTTTCTTGCGGCACCGGAGCTACTGCTTGCGCTTTGTATTATGCCGATTCAGAGGGACTGAATGAAGGAAGCATCCAAGTGCATACCAAAGGGGGAATGTTAACCGTAGATTTCAGGCGTTCCATGGGTGTGTTTAAGCATGTTTGGCTTAAAGGTCCTGCGGTGTCGGTCTATTCAGGAAATTGCACGTTATGAACCAAGCCCTCATTGGAACACATCTTTATCTAAGGGCCGTCGAGGTCAACGATGCCTCGCACCTCTTCATTTGGGAAAACAACCCGTCGAATTGGCGCATAAGTCAAACCGAAGTTCCATTTTCCATGCACAACATTCATCAGTTAATCGAACAATTCTCCAATCCAAGAGCTTCGGGACAATTGCGCTTAATGATGGTGCATAAGCAAAGCCAAAAAGCCGTGGGTACTATCGATTTGTACGACATTAATTTCAAACACGGGTTTGCTTCCGTGGGGATTTTAATTGCAGAAGAAGCCCATCGAGGGCAGGGTTATGCGGAGGATGCCATGCAGCTCTGCATCGATTATTGTAAAGAACACCTGGACTTATATAACCTACAATGCTTCGTTCATGCCGACAATACCGCGAGTTTGGGCCTGTTCAGGAAATTAAATTTCCGTGAAGTGGGTATGCGTAAGGAATGGTATCTTTACCGAGATGCACGCATCGATGAAATTATTTTTCAATTATGTCTAAAAAATCATCAAAAAAAGGCTTAATAATCGCGGTAATCGTGGCAGGTGTCGGGGTGATTGGAGGTCTCTTAATGCTTCCAAAACTGAAGGTTTATTGGGCAGGAATGACGGTATCCGTCAATCAAGAAAGCCGTCCTTTTTTAATAAAAGACTCCATAAGTCCCGAAGCATTGGCTGAATCCTTGAAAAACCAATCCTTCATTGATAACACGGAAGATTTCTTGCGGGTTGCCCGCTATAAACGATTGACCAAATCGCGGATTGCAATCGGGATGTATGAAATTGATCCTCGAACTTCCTACCGAACGTTGTTGAACGGGTTTACGCTCAATTCTGCCGGGAACGGCAATGCCGAGGTGGAAGTAACTGTAACCTTCAATAATTGCAAAACGCTTCAGGAAATGGCCGGAAAAGTATCCAAATCGTTGCGGTTAGATAGCTCCGCATTGATGAATCACCTGCTCGATGGAAACACGTTACGTCAATTTAGTTTTACACCCGAACAATTGCCTGCCTTGTTCATTCCCAATACCTATCGATTGTTTTACGATACCGATGAAAAGGCCTTTACGAAATTTATGGCGAAAGAATTTCATCTTTTTTGGAACGAGCCCAGGACGGCTAAAATGAAATCCATAGGACTCAATGCGCCCAGTGAGGTCGCTACCTTGGCCAGTATCGTTTATGCCGAACAATCGCGCAATGCCGACGAATGGCCTATTATTGCAGGGCTTTATTTGAACCGAATCCGTCAAGGAATGAAACTGCAGTCCGATCCCACCTTTAAGTTTTGTTGGGGAAATCAATTAGATGGGGTTCAGCGCCTGTTAGCGGTGCATAGGAACATTGTTTGTTCTTACAATACCTATCAAATCAAAGGATTGCCTCCCGGTCCAATCAATCTTCCGAATAAAAAAGTGTTGGAAGCAGTGTTGAATGCCCCAAACGTGGATTTTCTTTATATGTGCGCAAAACCCGATTATTCCGGTCGCCATAATTTCGCAGTTACGGGTGCGGAGCATATGAAGAATGCCAAGATTTTTCAGGACTGGCTAAGTAAAGAACAACAAAAGAAACAACACTAATGGAGCGCCGAAAATTTATACAAGTTGGATCCCTTGTCGTTGCTGCAGGTTGGATAAAACCTTTTCAAGGTTCCGAAGTTCCCTCCTTCAGTTTCGAAGAACGCATCGAAGGACCTATGATCGTTTCCACGTGGATTCATGGCTTAGAAGCGAATAGAGCGGGGTGGAAGGTACTCGAACAAGGAGGTAGCGCCCTGGATGCCACGGTAGCCGGTGCCATGCAAACCGAGGCCGATCGTACCAATCGCAGTGTGGGGGTAGGAGGTAGGCCCGACAGGACAGGACACGTCACCCTCGATGCATGCGTCATGGATGGCGACGGAAGAAGCGGTTCAGTAGGTTTCCTCGAAGGCATTGCCCATCCCGCAGCTGTGGCTAAAGCCGTGATGGAAAAAACGCCCCATGCCATGCTTGTAGGGGCAGGAGCTCGACAATTTGCCCTCGATTACGGGTTTGAAACGATTAAAACACCGATACCCGAGGTGAAAAAAGAGTATTTGGCGTGGAAACAGGAAAACAAGGAACTGCTTAAACGCCCGAAAATTAACCATGAAAACCACGATACTATCGGGTTAATCGCCAGGGATGCTCAGGGAAATTTTGGTGGAACTTGCACCACCAGCGGTTGGGCCTACAAGATGCCCGGAAGACTGGGTGATTCGCCGATCATTGGGGCAGGACTTTTTGTGGATAACGAAGTGGGTGCTGCCACGGCCACCGGCTTGGGAGAGGCCATCATTCGTGTGGCTGGAAGTGCGATAGTGGTGGAATTGATGCGGAACGGTATGAAACCCTCCGAAGCCTGCAAAGAGGTGGTCATGCGGATTATACGCAAAAACAAAGACTTAACGGGCCTACAATGTGGATTTATTGCGATGGACAAGCAAGGAAATGTGGGCGGTTTTTCAGTGTACAATGGCTTCAATTTCGCACTTAAAACCCGTTCGCGCGACGAAATGGTGGATACAGAATTCGACCGTAAATGGTAAGGTTTTCCTTGGTAGCCATGGTGCTGAGCTTAGGGTTTACCATGGAAGCCCAGCAAGAATACGTGCTGAAATGGGAAGTTCAACATCCAATAACGCAAGAGTGGATTGCTTTGGGTGAACGAGGTAGCG
>RFQF01000088.1 GCA_009925805.1 Flavobacteriia bacterium
GAGGAAATTACTTTTTTACCGGTATTTTGGATGGCTACGGAAGACCACGATTTAGCCGAAATACAGCAGGTGCATTTTTTTAATAAAACGGTGGTTTGGAATCCTGATGCGCAAGGACCCGTAGGCCGAATGGATACCAATGCCTTGGGGGAATGTTATGCACAGATCACTTCCCTTTTTAAGGAAGAAACCCGAAAGGAATTGGAGGAAATAGTTGAAATAAACCGTCCTACGTACGGACTACATTTTCATCGATTGCTCGCTAAGGTTTTTGGGAAATTTGGGCTTGTGCTCGTGGATGGCGATGACCCAAGCCTTAAAAAATCGCTGATACCGTGGATGGAGCAAGAAGTGGAAACCGGCTTCTTGCAGTATGAAGTAAGTAAAACGAATGTGCTACTAGAAAAAGCAGGGAGTAAACCCCAAGCGCTCGTGCGTCCCATCAATGTGTTTTATATGCGTCCTGGAAAGCGGGAGCGCATCATCCCCACAGAAAATGGATATCAGGCCGGGGACTTTACTTGGACGAAATCGGAACTTCTCAATAACCTTAGGGAAAAACCGGAAGATTTCTCTCCCAACGTGCTGTTTCGTCCTTTGTATCAAGAAATCTTGTTACCTAATGTTTGCTATGTTGGTGGAAGCGGAGAAATGAATTATTGGGTGCAGTTAAAGTCGAGTTTTGAACGAGCGAACATCCCTTTTCCCCTGCTTAAAACCCGTATCAGTGGATTTCTATTGAAAACCATAGAGGATAAAGAGGGGATTTCAGCGGCTTTTCAACCGCTTACAGAACAGGAAAATCGGGTGCTTAGCCGTGATTCTTCCCGTGATGCCTTGTTTCAGGAACTTCAGGAGGAATTTTCAGCCTTGAAGGAAACGATGCTCCGAGGGATTTCCTCCTTCGGAAGCGAAGCAGAAAAATGGGCTATTCCCCCAATTAAATCCATAGAAACAAACCTAGAGCACTACAAAACGCGCTGGCAAAAGCAGGAGAAACAAAACCTTGAAAGTACAATTAGCCGTCTGCGCCGGGGCTTCGAGGAAAAGTATCCTGGGGGAATCCCGCAAGAACGGGTTACCAGTTTTCTGAATTACTGCGGCGACATGAGACCCCAAGTTCTGCTCGAAGAACTCCTCAAGGGAATCGATCCATTTTCCGACGAACTGCACCTTTTCTTCCAGCGTAGAAACGAATAATTTCGATAACGATTTCCCGAAAATTATTTTTTTTCTGGGTTCTTTTTAGTGGTTTTTGTCTTTTTTAGCAGGGAAAATTGCGCGCCAAAGTTGACGTTGAATTGATGGTATAAAATGGCTTGAGAAGCTCGATCCGACCGGTTCATGGTAGTGCGAATATCGGGCAGGTGAATGAAACCAATCTTGGTTTCTCCTTGGATAAAAAAGTGTTTAAAAAAAAACAATTGAAGCGCCAATACCCCATCTACACCATAACCGGCTAAATGAAATTCATCGTACCTCGGATTTGCGAGCAACGTGGTGTTCGTCCGTGGAACCATGACCCCTACGCCCCCACCTAAATGCAATATGGGTTCAAAAAACCTTGAATGGTAAAGAACGGTGGCTTTTCGAATTTCTGAATTAATATAATTAAGACCATCGGTATGCTCAAATTTCAGAAAATCCTGAGTTATCACAAAGGGTTGATTAACATACACGCCATCATACGAAGTTCCGGTATTGTAGATATATCCATTGAGGGTGCTGGGCTGGTCGTGAAGCATGACGTATTTCATGTGGTCAACACCTAATGAAAGTTGAATCCCATGGTTAAAATAATAGCCGAAACGGGCGTTATATTGAGGAATGGTTAGGGTATTCGGGTTGAAGTAAAGTGAGGCATTGAAAGGCGACTGACGGTCTAGGGCTACGACGTCGTACAATTGAAAATCGTAGGTGTTTCCTGTAAAATGAATCGTAGAGGGCGCATAATACGCACGATTCCAACCCCAATAAAAGTAAAAATTACCACGCTCCGTAGAATGGGAAACTGCATTTTGAGCCCGAATGGACGTAATCGACACCATGAATATAAAGGCAAACCAGCGCATTTTTTTTGTTTTTTCAAAGTTCAAATAAAAATGTAACAAATGCATTTTATTTTACTTAAAAGAAGGCAAATTTGATTAATTTTATGAATATGCTACGGTTGAGTATTTTCGTGCTACTTTGTTGCGGTGGGCTATTTATGAGTTTCGGGCAAGAATTACTGGTTATCGATACTTCGGCCCGCGCCTCCATCCTTCAAGAACACAACAAAGAACGGCAATTGCTCAACATTCCTGACCTTGTTTGGAGCAATGAATTGGCAGAATATGCATCGGATTGGGCGCTGCAGCTGGCGGAAGCGGACGCCGGGATCCACCATCGTGATCCCGATCAATACGGCGAAAACATCTCTTGGTTTTCTTCGGCTCCTGATACCTATTCCGAAGGCGTTACCCTATGGAACGATGAAAAAAAGTACTTTAAGTATAAAGCCATCGGGAACGACTGGGCAAAAACCGGGCATTACACCCAGGTAATTTGGAAAAACACGCAACGCGTGGGCTGTGGTTGCGCCCTTGGCGCTTCAGGAACCTTTTTCTTTGTATGTAATTATGATCCTCCGGGAAATTATGTAGGACAAAAACCGTATTAAATGAAAATTCTAATTATCTTCGTTTTAATTGCTGCATTGTTGGCGAGTTGTAGATCCTCCAAAGGTTGTAATTGTGCCAAATCGAATCATGTAACCCTTAATACCCTATAGTTATGCCTATTTTTTATGTAATTGGATTTTTTGTAGTCGTAATCCTCAGCGGTCTATTCACCGTGAATCAAGGTACCGTGGCCGTGGTTACCCTTTTCGGAAAATACCGTCGTACAGCAACCCCTGGACTTCGGCTTAAAATCCCTTTTTTCGAAAAAATTTATAAGAAAATTTCCTCTCAAAACCAGAGTATTGAAATGGAATTTCAAGCCGTAACCATTGATCAAGCCAACGTATACTTCAAAAGCATGTTGTTGTACTCCGTGATGGACGAACAAGAAGAAACCATTAAAAAAGTGGCCTTCAAATTCATCAGCAACAAAGATTTAATGCAAGCCTTAATCCGTACCATCGAAGGTTCCATCCGTTCGTATGTAGCCAGCCAAAAGCAAGCTGAAATTTTAGGGTTACGCCATGAATTAGTAGAAAGCGTGAAAGGGCAAATCGACCATACATTGGAAACTTGGGGATATCACCTCATCGATTTACAAATCAACGATATTACCTTCGATAAAGCCATCATGGAAAGCATGAGCAAGGTGGTAGCATCCAATAACCTTAAAGCCGCAGCGGAGAACGAAGGTCAAGCATTATTAATCACCAAAACCAAGGCGGCTGAAGCCGAAGGAAATGCCATTAAAATTGCCGCCATGGCTGAGAAAGAGGCTGCCATGCTTCGCGGACAAGGGGTGGCGTTGTTCCGTCAGGAAGTGGCAAAAGGTATGACTGAAGCGGCCGAACAAATGCAACAAGCCAATTTAGATACCAACGTGATTTTGTTTTCTATGTGGACCGAAGCCATTAAGAACTTTGCGGAATATGGAAAAGGAAATACCATATTCATTGATGGTTCTCCGCAAGGAATGGAAAACACCATGCGCCAGATTCAAGCCATGATGATGGACAAAAACAAAAATTAACCGAAATCTTCGCAACATATGAACCCGGGAAACCGGGTTTTTTTGTGGATTTTTTTAGGTTTTAAACAATTGTTTAATTGTGTTGTTTAACTTTGTGAAGCGTTTTAGCGATGATCAAAGGAACCGAACAAAAAATCAAGGATGCCGCCTTAACGGTGTTTATCCAAAAGGGATTTGCGAATTGCACCTCCCGTGAAATTGCTCGTGAAGCAGGGATGAACGTTGCCTTGGTAAACTATTACTTTAGGTCTAAAAGCAAACTTTTCGCCATTATTTTTGAATCCGTCATGCAGGATTTCTTGAAATCCATGGTTCAAGTTTTTCAATCAAACCTCCCTTTTCGAGAGAAAATACGCCTCCTGATTGAACGAGAATTTGAGTTCTTATCTCAAAATCCTGAAATTCCGAACTTTGTGCTTAACGAGCTTTCCCGAAACCCAAAATCCATTGAAAACTTATTGCCTGTGCTACACATGGTGACCGAATCCGGCGTGTTCGATGAGGCGAAAAAGCTTCAGTCCCAAGGAGACATGCGGCCTATGGACCTTGTACAAGTTACCTTACTTATTATGTCCAATTGTCAATATCCTTTCATGGCAGCGCCCTTGATGAAAGTGATCCACGGCATCGATGAAACGGATTACAAAAACCACTTAACTGTGCACAAAACCCATGCAGTGACGATGGTGCTCGGCTATTTATTTCCTAACGATCATTCCTCAAACCATGCGTAAATTCTTCATTTTTTTCGTTCTTGGATTTTCCAGCATTCATGCGCAATCCTATTCGCTGAGCGATTTGCTGAATATGGCTGATACGGCCAATCCCACACTAAAAAATGCGCGCATCGACATAGTCTCCAACGTAAATCAACGGAATGTTTATTTATCGGGAAGGCTTCCCAAAATTTCTGCAGTAGGCGATTACCGTTACAACGCCATTATTCCGGCGCAAATAGTACCGGCAGACTTTTTCGGTGGTCAAAACATGCAGGAACTTATCCATAATATGGAACACTTGCTCGAACAAGGATTGATTGTTCCTACCGAAGTAGATAAACTAAAAATCAATAAAAATAACCTTTCCAATGCCCTGCTAAAATTAGAAAACACGCGGCTACAGCTTATCGATCTGCTTAAAATCCTTGTCGGATTTCCCCAAGACAAACTACTTGAAATTGCGCAAGACGATCTGGTTCAAACACCAAAAATCTTGGAAAATTCCACGGCAACGCGCCCGGAACTTGCGCTCATTGAATTGCAAAAACAAATGAATGTCGAAGAACGAAAAGGGTACTATATGGCCTATCTTCCTACCCTATCCTTTTATGCTGCAGCCAATTACAATTATAACTTAAAGCCGGAAAACAATTTCCGCACTGGAATTCCCTCCGCCTTCTTAGGTTTGCATTTAGATTGGACCTTGTTCGATGGACTCGAAAAACGGAATAAACTTAAAGTTAATGCATATAACCGAGAAAAAATTGCCAATCAAGAAATGCTGGCAAAGCAGCAATTGACCTTGGCTACGGACAATGCACGACGTGAAGTTACGCTGCAAACCGCCAACCTATCCTTAAATCAAGAGCAACTTACCCTCGCCGAACGCATCAATGAGGCATCAAAAGCCCAATTCAATGCAGGCACCATAAGTACTAACGAACTCTTGCAATCCGACAACGGCCTTCAACTAGCACAAGCCAACTTGGTAAGTGCCTATTTATCCTTACGTCAAGCAGAACTCGCCTATTTAAAATCCATTAGTCAATTAAAATAATCCCATCAACATGAAAAAAAGCCTCCTCGCTGGAATCGCCATCGGCCTTGTATTAATCGGGTTGGTCGTAATGCGTCTAAGTGCCAATAAAAAAGCAGTAGAAGAAAAAATTTACATCCCCGACGTCGACGCTCCCGTTTTGGTGGAAGTGGAAAAACCGACTTGGTTTACCTTTCAGGATAAATTCTCCTACCTGGGTACTTTTGATCCCTTCCGACAAAACCTCATCGGTTCCGAAGCGAATGGTAAGGTAATTTCTATCGCTGTGGAAGAGGGCGATAAAGTTGGGCAAGGAAGTATTATTGCGCAATTGGACAACGAACTCCTTCAACTCCAAATCGATGCATTGCAAGTGAACATGGAAGGACAACAAAAAGACGATGATCGCTACACCACACTTTCAAATCAAAACGCTGCACCCGCTGTACAGGCCGAAAAAGCAAAATTGGGAATCAAAGCGGCACAAATTCAATTAAAACAACTTCAAAAGCAAGTCAATGCCACGACCATCAAAGCTCCGTTTTCCGGGGTTATTACCAAAAAAATGATCGACCTTGGTTCCGTAATCGGAGCAGGTTCGCCGGTCGTTGAAATCACCGATATTTCCAAACTAAAACTGACGGTAAGTATTCCCGAAAGAGACATTCAAAAATTCAAACTCAACCAGTCCATTCAAATCTCCAGCGACCAACTCAGCGGGACAGTGACGGGAAAAATCACCAACATGGCGGTTCAAGCAGATAAATCCCACAACTTCAAAGTACAAATCACGGTAAATAACCCTGAAATGCAACTTCGCGCAGGCATGTATGGATCAGCGACGTTGCATAGCGATCAAAAAGTTACCAGCCTTTCCGTTCCACGTCGCGCTCTTGTGGGTTCCTTAAAAAATCCTCAAGTCTACGTCATTCGTGACGGAAAAGCCAAACTAGTTTCCTTTACTACCGGGTTATCCGAAGGGGAAGTGCTCGAAGTGCGCAGTGGCCTTTCAGCTAACGACCAAGTGGTTGTGCGCGGTCAAATCAATTTAAAAGATAACAAAAACGTTAAAATAGCTCAATAAGATGACCCTTACCGAACTCTCCATCAAACGCCCCTCGTTCATCATTGTCGTATTTACTATTTTGATTGGCGGTGGATTTCTGTGCTACAAGCAACTGAGCTACGAACTTATGCCGGATTTCTCTCCTCCTGTTCTCACCGTAACAACCACGTATCCCGGGGCTTCGCCGGCTACCGTAGAATCGCAAGTTTCAAAACCTTTAGAAGACGGCCTCAGCGGGATAGAAAATCTTTCCGAAGTAACCACCTTCTCGCTCGAAAACGCCTCCATTGTGTTGTTAGAATTCAAAGACGGGGTAGACATCAACTTGGCCCTTCAAGAAGTACAACGAAAAATCAATACGATCGAAGCTACCTTGCCCGATAATAGCAGCCGACCCACGCTTGCCAAAATTGAACCCAATGCAACCCCGGTACTTCAGGTTATTGCTACAGCCAATCAAGTTACGGGCAAGGAGTTTATGACCTTAATGGACGACCAAATTCTCCCGCAAATCAAACAAGTTCCAGGAGTGGCTGAAGTTCAAGTAATTGGTGGTGAAAAACGTGAAATCCGCGTGAACGTCGATAAAGACAAGCTGAAAGCTTACGGGTTATCCTTATCCAATGTAAACCAGGTTTTGGCGGCTTCCAACGTAGAATTCCCCACAGGCAAAGTTAAAAGCACCTCCGAACAAATGACCGTTCGATTGTCCGGGAAATTTCAATCAGTAGAAGACATTAATAGCTTAATTCTTTTTTCGAATGGCAATTCCACCGTTCGGCTCGAAGACGTTGCAGAAGTCAGCGATGGTAATACCGACCAACTGTCCTTGTGCCGTTTGAACGGTCAAGAGGGAATTGGCTTGCGCATCAAAAAACAAAGCGATGCCAATGCCGTGACCATGTCCGAACTGACGCGCAAACGATTGGAGGAGCTGCAGGAAAAATACAAAGACCTTGGGGTAAAATTCACGGTCGCCACGGATACTTCTACCGTTACCATGGAATCCGTGAATGCCGTACTTCACGACTTGCAACTGGCCATTTTCTTAGTCGCTTTGGTGATGCTCTTATTCCTTCATACATTAAGAAATGCCTTAATTGTACTCATCGCGATTCCTGCATCGCTCGTGAGCACCTTCATTGCCATGTACGCGCTTGGCTATACGCTCAACCTCATGACGTTACTGGCCATGTCCTTGGTTATTGGAATTTTAGTGGATGATTCGATTGTGGTCCTCGAGAATATTTACCGGCACCTGCAAATGGGGAAAAATCGACGCCAAGCCGCCCTCGATGGACGGAACGAAATTGGATTTACTGCCTTGGCCATCACCCTAGTGGACGTGGTTGTGTTTTCTCCCGTAGTATTTATTAGCGGCGTAATTTCAGATATTTTGGAGCAATTCTCCATTGTAGTCGTTATTTCCACCTTGATGTCGCTTTTTGTTTGCTTCACGCTTACTCCTTGGCTTGCCTCGCGTATGGCAAAAGAGGTGAATTTGGAAGAGAAAAAAGGAATCTTTTATCGCTTCTTGCATTGGGTTGAACGTCAACAAACCAAGTTTACTGAAGCTTACGTGTCCCT
>RFQF01000089.1 GCA_009925805.1 Flavobacteriia bacterium
GCAAACTAAAAGCGTGATGGTTGCTGCCACGGCATAGCCTAGGAGCAATTCTATGGCTCGATGTTTACCAAGATACCACCTTGAGGCGATTACGCAACCCGAAACCAACACGGCAACACTCATCCAAAACAACGAGGGATCATGCTGCGTTCGGTAAAAACCAAACAAAAAACCGGTAAGTATCCCACAGCCGCCGGCATGCATCGAGATTTTTAAGAACGAACTAACCACGGTAAAAACCATAGTAACCAATAATCCGGCAACGGGCAATTGGATGAATTCATTCGGCAGCACCCCTCGAGGATCGCTACGATAAACAAACCAAATTAATAGTAAATTATATCCGAGCATAATGAGCAAGGGGAGCTTTCGTTCTTTGCGGGCTTCCATATCCAAGGTGGTGATAATTCCCATGCGATACAACCCATAGAATGAAATGCCGGGAGCAATAAAGCAGAAAATCAAGAATACGGTCCATAAAAGCCATTTTAAGTTTGTAGGAAGTAAAAACGCACTTGTTTCTGATACATCGACGGGGCTCGACGGCACGAAAAGCACTATTAATAACGCGTAAAGGGGCATTAGTAAGGGTAAAAACATCCAAGAAAACACATGGCTTAGTTTGGTCATCATTACAGTTCTTTTCTCAATCGTGCTACAGGAATGTTCAATTGTTCTCGGTATTTTGCCACCGTTCGTCGTGCGATATTGTACCCTTTTTCGTTTAAAAGTGCCATTAATTTCTCATCTGCAATGGGCGCTTTCTTATCCTCGTTTTCAATGGCTTCCATTAATATGTGTTTCACTTCTTTGGAAGAAACTTCTTCTCCTGTATCTGTGGTCATGGCCTCTGAAAACAAGGATTTAAGCAAATATACTCCATGGTTTGTTTGAATATACTTACTGTTTGCCACACGGGAGATAGTAGAAATATCCATTTGCACGCGATCCGCAATATCCTTGAGAATCATGGGCTTTAGTTTCGTGGTGTCGCCGGATAAAAAGAATGCTTCTTGGTATTCCAAGATGGCCGTCATGGTGAACAACAAGGTTTCGTGCCGTTGTTTTATAGCATCAATAAAACCTTTAGCTGACTCTACTTTATGTTTTACAAACGTTAAGGCCTGTTTATCGCTTTTGGAGGTTTTAGCCCCTTCCGAAAAAGCGCGCATCAAACTTTGATATTCTCGGCTGATTTTCAATTCCGGCAAGTTGCGCGCATTTAAACTGAGGTCGAACTTTCCATCCGTTTCCTGCAGGATAAAGTCGGGAATTACCTGCTGCACCAATTTATCGTTCCCCTTCAACGAACCGCCGGGTTTAGGATTTAACTTAAGTATTTCGTTTACTACGGCTTTTAATTCCTCCTCGCTTACCTTAAGCTTTAGGGCCATTTTATCATAATGTTTCTTGGTAAAAGCCTCAAAACACTCCGTCAACCCTTTAAGGGCTAAACCTTTGATGCGGCTTCCATCGTTTCTTCGTTTCGCTTGAAGGATCAAACACTCTTGAAGGGTACGAGCTCCTACTCCAGCCGGGTCTAATTCCTGGATCTGATACAAAACATTGAGCACCTCGGCTTCATTAATACTCAAATTGAAGTGGAACGCTAAATCGTCCACCAATGCTTCTATAGATCTGTTTAAATACCCGGATTCGTCCAGGTTTCCCACAATTACCTCTGCGATGGTGTAATCGGTTTCACTCAAGTCGTTCCAATGCAATTGTTCCATTAATCGGTCTTGAAACGAACTTTCTCCTGATAGAGGCACGCTGCGTTCTTCTTCGTCTTTGGAGCGATTATTAACTTGGGTTTTGTAATCCGCAGAATCATCGTCGAAGTAATCGGAAAAATCAAACTCCTCCTCCTGCGATTCAGTTTCTTCCTCCTCTATGGGCTCTTCGTCTTGCTCCAAGGCCGGATTTTCTTCGATTTCTTGTTGTATCCTTTGGTCTAATTCTGCTGCCGGAATCTGCAACAGTTTCATTAACTGAATTTGTTGAGGGGAAAGCCTAAGCTCCTGTTTTTGAGAAAATTGTTGTTTTAGCGCCATTAAAACGAAGCGTTCAAAGGGGTTCTAGGAAAAGGTATTACGTCGCGTATATTCGTCATTCCCGTTACGAACATGATCATGCGTTCCAGCCCTAATCCAAATCCTGCGTGCGGAACGGAACCAATTTTTCGCGTATCGAGGTACCACCACAATTCTTCTTCCGGGATGCCAAAAGCCGCGCATTTTTGCTGCAGCACCTCAAGGCGCTCTTCCCGTTGAGATCCCCCCACAATTTCTCCGATTCCAGGAAAAAGCACGTCCATGGCGGCTACCGTTTTCCCGTCGTCATTGGAACGCATATAAAACGCCTTAATTTCCGAAGGATAATCGGTTAATATTACCGGGCATTTAAATTCCTTTTCTACCAAGTAGCGTTCATGTTCGCTTTGCAAATCGATTCCCCAGGAAACGTCGTATTGGAATTTTTTCTTTTTGTACGGGGCGGAATTCTTCAAGACTTCAATTGCTTCGGTGTAGGTCAATCGTTTGAACGGGTTATCAATAACGAAAGCTATGCGCTCGATAAGGGAAAGTTCATGGCGCTCATGTTGGGGTTTTTGCGCTTGTTCTTGTGCCTCTCGGTCATTTAAAAACTGAAGGTCGTCCTTGCAATGTTCCATGACAAAACGACAAATAAATTTTAGGAAATCCTCGGTCAAATCCATATTTGCCTGTAGGTCGTTGAAGGCAACTTCAGGTTCAATCATCCAAAATTCAGCTAAATGCCGGGAAGTATTTGAATTTTCCGCACGAAAGGTAGGGCCAAAGGTATATACTTTTCCCAAGGCAAGGGCGGCTAATTCCGCTTCCAATTGGCCTGATACCGTTAAATTCACCGATTTTCCGAAAAAATCCGCCCCAAAATTCACCTTTCCGTCGTCGGTTAAGGGCGGATTCTTGGCATCCAAGGTCGTTACGCGAAACATTTCTCCGGCGCCTTCGGCATCCGATCCTGTGATAATGGGCGTGTTGAGGTAAAAGAACCCGTTGGTGTGGAAATAATGATGAATGGCATACGCTACCGAATGGCGAATTCGAAAAACGGCACCGAACGTATTGGTTCGGAATCTAAAATGGGCTTGTTCGCGCAAAAACTCTAAACTGTGGCGTTTGGGTTGCATTACCGTTTTCTGCACCTCATCGGCAGCCGCAATTCCTATAACTTCAATACTAGAAACCATGAGCTCGATGGCCTGTCCACTCCCCATCGATTCTACCACCTTGCCTTCCAAGCGTATGGCCGCAGCGGTCGTTAACAGGCGCAATTGTTCTTCAGGGAAATCGTTAAAATCCACTACCGCCTGAAGACTTCCGAAACAGGATCCATCGTTAATTTGAAGAAAGCGATTGCTTCGAAAAGCCCGAATCCATCCTTGAACCGTAACCAACGCTCCGATGTTCGCGGTTCCTTCGTTGAGTAATTCTTTTATTGAAATAGCCATATTATGCACAAAAATAGGGTTTTGAGCTGAAAGCTTTGCAAGGGAAATTGCTCGTTTTTTTGTAAATATTTTCATAACTTGCTCTTCATTTCATATTAATACTTTAGAATTGCCCCACGAAAAACACCTTCACCCTGAACTTGTTACCCTATGAAAATACGCCTACTACCCCTTTTCGTTTTGTTCTTTGGTTCGTACCACGCCCAATACTACCGCGAAGGCGTTTCACTAAAACCCAAAGATTCTACCACGATGTTGGCGGAAGAAAAGGGTAAAAACTGGAAGGAAGATGTAGCGCAACGCACCTTGTATTCCAGTTTTTATACCGATGAACAAGGAAACACCAAGGGAATTTACAGTAAGAAACCCATTCATTATCTGGATCGAAACGGCGCCCTTCTTCCAATAAAACCCACATTGTCCTACATAAACCAGCGTTGGGAAGCTGCTCATCAAGCGTATCCCACTTTTTTAAATCCCGATGGCACATATGCTGTAAGCTTAAATGAAGCGGGAGCCACCTTAACCTTAGGAAAAAACCGTCGAATTAACGGTCACTTGCTCCCTAACGTGCATCTTACTTCGACCGAAGTAACCGCAAGGGGATGTCAATTCACGCAGGGAAACTATACCCAGCAACTTGTTTTTATGGAGGACCGTGTAAAAAGCAATTTGGTGGTTCATACGCCCGTTGAATTGAACGGTACCGCCTATTTTACCACGGAAGAAACGATCCTTCTTCCGGAAGGATATGAATTGCGCTATGAACCGATGGAAACGCTGGATTTAGAGGGTGTCACGCTTCGCGGTTCGCGTTCCCCGCTGTACATCGATGGTATGACCTATGGTTCTGACCTGTTGGTGATTCACCAAAAAACACAAAAACCGTGTGGTAAAATCTTTGCTCCCTTTGCATACGATGCCGCACAAAAATATATCCAAGGATTCATTCGTATTGAACCTACCGAAACTCCGCAAGAATACCGTTTGAAAATTGCCATTCCTGCCACGTGGATGAACGCAACAGAACGCGTTTATCCCGTTACCATCGACCCCTTGGTGGGGGGGCCCACCGCCACCTGGGCTGGAGGCTATATGAATTCCTGCTTAACTCCTGCCTACAACATTGACAGCTTGCAGGCCACCATCCCCGGGGGGGTGACTCCTTCGGGCGTTTATGTTAGCGCCAGCTTTTATGCGGATCCCTGGACGGGTGCCACGATGAATCAAGGGGTGATGTATTTTAGTACCTCCTGTGGGGTTTCTCAAACCTTCACCATCACTGGGCCAACGGCGCTTTCTGCGGGAACCGCTTATTTGGACAGTTTTAATATGATGTCGCCCTTAGTGTGCTGTATTCCACGCTCATGCAATCCAACCAACTTCTATGTACGCTTTCATTTAGGTCGCTACAGTTACGGCGCGGGGTGCAATACCACCTACATTCGCTACGATCCATTCACCACCCTTTGGCCTTTCCAAGTGGTTGTCTATGGACGAACGCCCGAATCGTATGGCTCTGTATGGTATGCAACCCAAACCCCTCAGTGCTCCAACGTGTGTACCGTGGATGTCCGCGCTTATGCCCGTTACGGGGTGCCTCCCTACACGTTTACGCATCCTTGGACCAATGATACAATAATTGCCGGAACGGCAACGGGGTGCGGTGCTGGGTCCACCAACCATCTTTTCACACTGCAGATTCCTAATTGTCCAGTATATTGTGATTCTTCCTACACGCTGTTAAACATTCCTCCTCCGTTGATCAAGGATGCTTGCGGGAACGTCATTACAGGAATGCCTTTTGAAACGTTACCCATAAAACCGGCTACGAATATTACCTTAACCTACGACTCCATCGTTTGTTCAGGGACCGAACACATCGTTCAATTATCGTCGTGTTTCGCCAACGGAACAGCGCATTATTTTGGCAACAACACCAGTGGCCAAGGGTCTTTTTCGTTCAATGAAGTAAGTACAGGAGCCCCCACACTTTTTACCTACAGCGCCTATGCTGATGGTAACGGTTGTGTATCCGACACAACCACCTTTTCTGTATCTGTTCATAGTAATCCGCAAGCGAATTATTCCATTAACCCATCGCCCGTTTTGGTTGGAATTCCCACGGGATTTCAAGATCAGAGCGTTTCTCCGGCATCCAGTATAACCCATTGGGCCTGGTTACTCAACGGGTCATTGGTGAGTCAAAACAATAGCTGGAATTCCACCTTCAACAGTCCCTCTTCCAACACGCTTTGCTTGGCAGTTGAGGACCTCATCGGATGTGTGGACACCCTTTGTAAGCCTTTATTAGTCGTGCCTGCGGAAGTCAAGGCCCCCAACATTATCACACCGAACAAAGATCAGATCAATGATCTATTGGCGTTTGAATATTTGGATTTTTATCCTGCAAACCATCTAAAAGTGTTTAACCGATGGGGCGCGGTGGTTTTTGAGCAGTCCAGTTACGCAAACACGTGGGGCGGAGGCGATTTGACCGATGGGGTTTATTTTTACCTGCTCACCCTAACCGAGAAAAACCAAACCTATAGTGGTTTCTTTCATTTGATACGCTAATCCCATTTACTCAATTTAGTACCTTTACGGTATGAAATTTTTGGTCGTTGGTCTGGGTAATCCTGGGGAAACGTACGAGAATACCCGCCATAATATCGGGTTTAGCGTATTGGAATATTTGGCAAAAAAACACGAAGGTATTTTCACTATGGCCCGCTCGGGCCTGGTATGCACGGTTAAATTTCGGGGTAAAACAGTGGTGCTTGTTAAACCCACTACGTTTATGAATTTATCCGGAAAAGCGGTGAACTATTGGCTTCAAAAAGAACGCATTGCAAAGCAAAATTTATTGGTAATTACCGACGACCTCGCGCTTCCTTTTGGAAAAATACGCTTAAAAGGCTCTGGCTCCGACGGCGGGCATAATGGATTAAAAGATATTCAACGGGTTCTTCAATCTACCGAATATGCCCGATT
Source organism: Flavobacteriia bacterium (assembly GCA_009925805.1). Taxonomy (GTDB): domain Bacteria; phylum Bacteroidota; class Bacteroidia; order Flavobacteriales_D; family Crocinitomicaceae; genus UBA952. The sequence goes on from RFQF01000089.1 coordinate 6,491, forward strand.
ACGTTTTGGAATTGGCAGCGACTTTGCGAAAGGCCGACAATCGGACTATGTATTAGGAACATGGTCCGAAGAGGAACAAGGCATCTTATCGGAACGGATCCAACTGGCTGCGGAAACGAGCGAAGCCTTTTGTACGGTTGGAATTCAGCTGGCCATGACCCAGTTCAACGGAAAATAACCTTGCTTTTCGTAAGCAAAGGGCTGAAAACATTCGCATAAAAAAACGCCCCTAATTGGGGCGTATATAGTGAAAAATTCATGGTTGATCGTTAGTCTTTCACCATTCGAATTGTTTTAATTCCTTGCGTATTTTCAGCATTCAGAAAATAAATGCCTTTGGGAACATTTAATGTGGCTACCCATTCTTTTTGCTCAAACAATTCGTTTTCGAAGACCCTTTTACCGGTGACATCGGTTAAGTAAATCCTCCCGGAGAATCCTTCGTTAAAGGTCACGGTAATTTCGTTTAATACGGGGTTAGGTGCAACACTGAATGCCATTGCATTCAATTCATTGAGACCAATATAATTGATGGTAATGCAATTTGAAGTGTCTTTGCATCCATTAGCATCCGTACTCACCACAGCATACGTTCCGTTTTGTGTGACCAACAACGACGATCCGTTCGCCCCCGGAAGATTTGTTCCTGTAGTACAATTTAACCATTGATACGTTAGACCTGTCGTATTACTGGATAGCAATTGTTGACCATTACTTGGGTTAATGGAAATAGTATTGTTCACTTGATGCACGGTTAACTGAAGTACCACGATGCTGTCACACCCTTGAGCGTTTGTAAGCGTATCCGTGTAGGTACCCGATTGGGTAAGGTATGAGCCGTTAAAAAGCACTTGTTCTCCTTGGCAAACGGATTGGGACTGGTTCGTGGTTTGTCCATTGCAACTAATTTGGATGAATTCTGTGTACATTTCACTGATTCCATTGATTTGTGCTGAAACGGTAGTAAAACCAACATTTCCACTGGAGAAAGAGGCTGGATTCGTGGAAGCGGTCAAGGTATTCGCTGGCGTCATAAATGACCATGCAACAGTATTAGCATTTAACGCTTGGGCTTGCATAGTGGCATTGCTGCACATAGCGTAGCTCACATGAATTACCTGTTGAGCCTGCAAATTAAAGGCGTCTTCGTGGGTTAAAAGGGTGTCTCCTGCAACCCTGTAAACACCTTGACTGATTCCCGCCGCACCGTTTCCTCCTTTTCCACCGGCGCCACCTGCACCACCATTTCCACCTGGCGCTCCGTCGCCGATTTCACTCGAACATGTTGATTGAATGGTTCCTCCTGTTCCTCCATTTCCCCCGGCGCCACCGTTTGCACCAACCCCTCCGGATCCTTGAGTTCCTGCTTGCACAAAACAGTCCATAAGAGACCCTCCTTGGCCGTTGAAATTTATGAATAAACCAAAGGAAGCTCCACCGCCATATCCTCCTGTTCCGCCTTGGCCCCCTTGGCCGCCGCCGCCGCCGCCTGCACCTCCATTTCCAGGACCGTCATCGCACAATGCACAGGTTTGTCTTCC
>RFQF01000090.1 GCA_009925805.1 Flavobacteriia bacterium
CGCAAACGTCAAGGGAAGTCGCAAGAAGAAATGGCTCAGAACCTAGGCCTGAATCGCTCGACCTACAGCGGGTATGAAAACAACATTGCGCAACCGAACTTGGAAAACGTGGTGCGCATGTGCGCGTACTTTGGGCTCACCGTAGAGGATTTAATCACCAAAGACTTTGCCTCGTTCGGTGAACGGGATTGGAGGTTGCTATCGGAAAAAGCCGAAGCACGCCTCAAAGGACATTCTCTGAGGGTTTTGGCCTCGGTGGTCGACATCAAACGCGATGAAGTCGTAGAAGTGATTCCTGAAAAAGCCAGTGCTGGATACACGGCTGGGTTTTCGGATCCCGATTTTTTCATCGATTTCCCAACCTTAAGTCTGCCTTTTTTGTCCAGTAATAAAAAATACCGCGCATTTCCTATTCAAGGCGATTCTATGCCACCTATAAATCCAGGTTCCATTGTCGTAGGCGAATTTGTGCAAGATTGGACTACCCTGAAATCGGGGGATACCTGCGTTTTCATCACACAATCTGAAGGGATTGTTTTTAAAAAACTTAAAGTACTGAATGATACCTCATGGCTTTTCCTTTCTTCGAACCCTGCCTACGCGCCCTATGAACTTCCTTTGTCGGAATTACTGGAAGTATGGAAATTCGTATGCTATGTAAGCCGCACGATTCCAGATTATCAACCCGACGATCATGGCGTACTTAAAGCAATTCAACATTTACAATCGGATGTAAAAGTGCTGATGCAACAACAAAAACCGCCAAACAACGGATAACATCCCGCGATTTCGGTTGCTTTTAGCTACTTTTGTGCCCAATCTTCAACGCTATGATTAAGGTCTTTTTACCCGATGGTTCTTCACGCATGGTTCCGCCTGGAAGCACCTCAATGGATGTAGCTCGGAACATTTCCGAGGGCTTGGCGCGCAACGTGCTGGCGGCAAAAGTGAATAACCTAGTCGTGGATGCCGAACGAACCTTACCCGATGGTGCGCACTTGCAATTGCTTACCTGGAATGACGAGGAAGGAAAATCCACCCTCTGGCATTCCTCGGCACATCTCATGGCCGAGGCGCTCGAAGTCCATTTTCCAGGGATTAAATTGGCCATCGGCCCTCCCGTCAAAAATGGATTTTATTACGACGTCGATTTTATGGACCATACCTTTTCGGAAAAGGACTTAGAACGCGTGGAGCAAACCATGAAAGACTTGGCAAAATTGAAACAACCCTTCGTTCGGAAAGAAGTGACCAAGGCAGATGCAATCGCTTATTTTACCGAGAAACAAGACCCGTACAAACTGGAGTTGATTAACGAACTGGAAGACGGCACCATTACTTTTTATCATCAAGGCAATTTCACCGATTTATGCCGTGGACCCCACCTTCCGGACACAGGACACATCAAAGCGATAAAATTGCTCTCCATCGCAGGGGCGTACTGGCGAGGCGACGAGAAAAACAAGCAATTAACTCGGATTTATGGCATTACTTTCCCAAAAAATACCGAATTAACCGAGTTTCTTGAAAAATTGGAGGAAGCCAAAAAACGCGACCACCGCAAGCTTGGAAAGGAGTTAGAATTGTTTACCTTTTCGCAAAAAGTAGGGCAGGGACTTCCTTTGTGGTTGCCCAAAGGTGCAGCCTTGCGCGATCGCTTGGAACAGTTTTTAAAGAAAGCCCAAAAAGCGGCCGGTTATCAACAAGTCATTACTCCGCATATCGCCAATAAAGAGCTGTATGTGACATCAGGACACTATGAGAAGTACGGAGCCGATTCTTTCCAGCCCATTCGCACACCGGATCCGAACGAAGAATTCTACCTCAAACCCATGAATTGTCCGCACCACTGCGAGATATTTAAATCCAAGCCGCGTTCTTACCGGGAACTTCCAACCCGTTTTGCCGAATTTGGAACGGTGTATCGGTATGAGCAATCCGGTGAATTACACGGGCTAACTCGGGTTCGAGGGTTTACCCAAGACGATGCCCACATTTTTTGCACCCCAGAACAAGTCAAGGAGGAATTCAAAAAAGTGATCGAGATTGTGCTATACGTGTTGAAGACGCTGAGTTTTGAGAATTTTACCGCGCAGATTTCGCTTCGAGACCAAGAAAATCGGAGCAAGTACATCGGCAGCGATGAAAATTGGTTGAAAGCAGAACAAGCGATTATCGAAGCTACGGAAGAAATGCAGTTGCCCACCAAAGTAGCCTACGGAGAAGCAGCGTTTTATGGTCCAAAATTGGACTTTATGGTCGAAGATGCTCTTGGGCGGGAATGGCAGTTGGGCACCATCCAGGTGGATTATAACCTCCCGGAACGTTTTGAATTAGAATATATCGGTGCGGACAACCAGAAACATCGTCCAGTGATGATTCACCGAGCCCCTTTTGGCTCGATGGAACGCTTTGTTGCGGTGTTGATTGAACACTGCGCTGGAGATTTTCCCCTATGGCTTACCTCGGATCAGTTCATTATCTTACCCGTGTCCGAAAAGTACAACGACTATGCGCAAAAAGTTTTAGAATTGCTAAAAAATTCCGATATTCGCGGTCTCGTTGACGAACGTAACGAAAAAGTGGGTAAGAAAATCAGGGATGCCGAGGTAAATAAGTACCCGTTCATGCTGGTGGTAGGAGAAAAAGAAGCCGAAACAGCAAGTCTTTCTGTGCGTCAGCGAGGCGTGGGCGATTTGGGTTCCATGGGTGTTTCAAACTTTGAGATGCTCGTGCTGTCAGAGATTGAAAAAGAATTGATAATTAAAAAATAAATAGAGAAGTATAGTTGAATGAGAAGAAACCCAAGGCCTGTACGCAAGGTTGAAGAAGATCAACACCGCATTAACAACAAAATAATCGCCAGCGAAATTCGCTTGGTGATGGAGGGTCAAGAACCTCAGGTTATGACGGTGGCTGCAGCTATAGCCCTTGCCGATGAACAGGAATTGGACTTGGTGGAAATCTCTCCTAATGCGAAGCCGCCGGTTTGTAAAATAATGGACTATCGAAAGTTCATTTACAACCAAAAGCGCAAGCAAAAGGAGTTGAAAGCGAAGCAGAGCAAAGTGGTGGTGAAGGAAATCCGTTTTGGGCCCAACACCGACGACCACGATTTTAATTTTAAGCTCTCGCACGCTAAGAAATTTCTCGAAGAAGGAAGCAAGGTGAAGGCTTATGTGTTCTTTCGAGGTCGGACGATTGTATTCAAAGACCGAGGAGAGATTTTGTTGTTGAAGTTTGCGCAAGAATTGGCCGATGTGGGAATCGTAGAACAATTGCCCAAATTGGAAGGTAAGAAAATGATTTTGATGATTAATTCGAAAAAGAAATAAAAAAAGCTAATTGTTAACTAACACGAAGAAAGATGCCGAAAATGAAAACTAAATCCAGTGCAAAAAAGCGTTTTACGCTCACTGGAAGTGGGAAAATCAAGCGTAAGCATGCGTTCAAGTCGCACATCTTGACCAAGATGTCCACCAAGCGCAAGCGAAACCTTACCCACGCAGGAATGGTGCATTCGTCCGATGAGTCGAATGTGAAATTGCAACTATGCATGAAATAGTATTGGTTTAAAATTGTATAACCCGATGCCCAGAATCCAAGCCCACTGCAACAGCGTGGCTCTGTGCTTCAAAAAAATGAAAGTATGCCTAGATCAGTAAACCACGTAGCCTCCAGAGCACGAAGAAAAAACTTCATGAAACTGGCCAAAGGATATTATGGCCGAAGAAAAAACGTGTGGACCGTTGCGAAAAATGCGATTGAAAAAGGACTTCAATACGCCTATTCCGGAAGGAAACAAAAGAAAAGAAATTACCGTTCACTTTGGATCGTTCGTATCAATGCCGGCGCGCGTCAATACGGAATGAGCTATTCCAAATTCATGGGAATGGTGAACAAAAGTGAACTGACCCTCAACCGTAAAGTGCTTGCGGATTTAGCATTAAACCATCCCGAAGCTTTTAAAGCCGTGGTGGAAAGCGTTTCCAAGTAAAATTTTACAGAACAATTAGCCAAAGCCATTAGAATCCTAATGGCTTTTTTAATTTTGTAACTATGATTAAAATTGGACTCTTCGGAATTGGGCATCTTGGAAAAATTCACCTCCGAATCTTAAAAGGCCTCAGTCAATCGTTTGATTTGGTGGGCTTTTACGATATCGATACCCATGAAGGAAAACGGGTTTCTGAAGAACAGGGTATTCCGTTCTTTGAAGACCCAATTGCCTTACTCAACCTCGTTGATGCCATAGATTTGGTGGTTCCTACGCCTTTTCATTTTGAATGGGCAAAAAAAGCCATGCTGCTCAATAAGCACGTCTTCGTGGAAAAACCCGTAACCCAAACAGTGGAAGAAAGTCAAGCCTTGTTGATCTTGCTAAAAGAACATCCTGTGGTTTTTCAGGTAGGGCATGTGGAACGCTTTAATCCAGCCTTTGTGGCAGCTAAACCGCTCCTTAAAGCTCCTGAGTTCATTGAAACCCACCGGCTCGCACAATTTAACCCCCGGGGTACGGATGTTCCCGTGGTGTTGGATTTGATGATTCATGACCTAGATATTATTCTGAACGTGGTACAATCGCCCGTTGTTTCAGTTTCTGCTTCAGGGGTTGCCGTAGTAAGCAAGAGCCACGACATTACTAATGCACGCCTCGTATTTGAAAACGGTTCAGTGGCCAACCTTACAGCGAGCAGGATTTCATTGAAGAATATGCGAAAATCGCGGTTTTTTCAGCGCGATGCCTATGTAGGAATTGACTTTCTTAATAAAAGCATAGAAGTGGTCCGGTTGGAATCCCTGGAGGGAGAACCCGATCCCTACGACATGGTGCTCGACCTCGGAGAAGGCGTCCCTGCCAAGAAATTAAGCATCGAAAGTCCTCCCATTTATCCAACCAATGCCATCGAAGAGGAATTGAAAGAATTTGCACAGGCTATTTCCATGAATACCAACGTTTCGGTGGATTTAACTGCAGGCCATGAAGCACTCGATTTGGCCTATAGAATCTTGGATATCCTCGAATAAAATAATATGGCAACTTTTTCGTTTTCGCAGCGCATGTTTTTCAAAAACGCAGTTTTTGCCCTTTGCCTGATGTTGCTTTCAGGTTGTATTAAAAACAACCCTAATCCTTCGTGGGTCTACATCGGACCCTGGACCCTTAACGCCAATCCTTCCCTCAGTGGTGCAGAAGGGGAGTTAACCCAAAATTTTAGCGAGGCATTTGTTTATGTCGACGATGCGTGCGTTGGCGTTTTCGAATTACCGGTTAAAATTCCCCTGCTGAAAAGCGGGAATGTGAACATCAAGGTATATCCGGGCATACGAAACAACGGAATTGCTGCCACCAAACGCATTTATCCCTTTTGCGCAGTGTATGAAAAAACAATAACCTTAGTTCAAAATCAATTAAGCACACTAAATCCCACAACGAATTATACAGGTTCTACCCATTTTATAACGGAGGATTTTGAAGGCGCTAATGTTTTGCTGGAAAACGATCCAAATACTTCGATCGCTAATTTTTTTATCAGCAACCAGTCGTTGCAATGGTTTAATGGCAATTCTTACGCGAAGGTTAACCTCAATGCCACGGATTCGCTTTGGATTGCCTATACTATCTTTCATTCCTACCTTCCGAAGGGTAAAGAGGTGTTTTTAGAACTGGATTATTACACCACAAATCGTGTGGTTACTGGGCTCATAGCCATTTCCCCCAATGGAGTTAAGAAGAATACGAATATACAGTTGAATAAATCAACGCCCGAAACCGTCAAATGGAAGAAAATTTATATCGATCTCAAAGAGTTAATCGGTGCTTCGGATGCCAGCGCTTATTTCGACCACAGTTTTGAAGCCTTCAAAGAAGCAGGAATGGACAATACAGAAATTCGGTTGGACAACATCAAAGTCGTTTATTTTCCATGAGTAAATCATTGACGGCAGGTTGGATTGTCATGGATTACCTTTTTGCGATGGCTTCTTGGAGCGTTTTTTTCTTTGTTCGAACTACACTTCTTGAAGGTAAAGCGTTTGTCCCAAGTTCCTCTTTTTATTGGGGAATTTCCATTGTTCCCTTAGCCTATGTGTTGCTTTACACCTTACAAGGCACCTACTTGAATGTGCGGCGCTTGTACCGCCTGAAAACCCTACAATTGACCTTGTTTGCGGCTGTATTTGGTTCCTTATTGCTCTTTTTTGTCCTCCTTTTGGACGACGATGTCCAATCTTATCGAAGTTATTACAGCTCTTTCTTGATGCTATTGTCCTGTCAATTGGTTTTTTCCCTCGTTCCTCGAATGGCCCTCGTTACGTGGATGATTTACCGCTTAAGACGGCATGGACATGGCTTTCGAACCTTGATTATTGGCGGTAGCGAACGTGCCCTATCGATTCTCCGCGAAGTGACTTCCCAAAAGATGAACGTCAATTCATTTATTGGCTATGTCAATGTGAACGGTTCCGACCGATCGTTGGATGCTGAAATTCCTTATTTAGGACATTCTCAGGAATTGGAACAGGTGTTGGCCGCGCATGCCGTGGAAGAAATTATCATTGCCCTAGAACCCTCCGACCACGACCGATTGCAAAAAATTATTACCAAAATCCACAACTTTAGCATCATCGTTAAAGTGTTGCCGGATATGTATGAGCTGTTGAGCGGTAAACTGAAAATGACCAACATCTACGGTACCCTCTTCATTGAACTTAACCGCGATGTTATGCCTTTGTGGCAACAGGCCATGAAACGGTTTTTGGACATTGCGTTTTCCATTGTTGCCTTGTTGGTATTGCTGCCCCTTTATCTTCTGTGTTCGATCCTCGTAAAAGCAAGCTCCCCAGGACCCATTTTCTTTTTGCAAGAACGCATTGGCTTGAACAATAAACCTTTTCGCATCATTAAGTTCCGCACCATGTACGTGAACTCCGAACCGAATGGCCCCCAGCTTTCTTCTTCCAACGATGCACGAATCACCCCCATTGGGCGCTTTATGCGCAAAACCCGTCTCGATGAATTTCCGCAATTTGTGAACGTGATCTTAGGGCATATGTCGCTCGTGGGTCCTCGGCCAGAACGTCAATTTTACATCGATCAAATTGTACAGCGTGAACCCCAATATGCCCTACTGAACCGTGTTCGTCCGGGAATCACTTCTTGGGGGCAGGTGAAATACGGTTATGCCGAAAATGTAGAGCAGATGCTCGACCGCATGAAATTTGACTTACTCTACATCAACAATCGAAGCCTAGGGTTGGATTTTAAAATAATGTTCTACACCGTGGCCATCATCGTCAAGGCAAAAGGAAAGTAATTACTCCACCACAACCCGATAATTCCACAGGGATTTTTCGCCTTCAATATGCAAAATATAAGCGCCTGAGGCCAAGGAACCAGGAAGTCTTCCATGAAACGATTCTTCCCCTTCAGCCTGCCAAACGCACTTTCCTTGGCTGTCCCATAAAGCTAATTTTGACGAAGGTAAATGGATAATATGAAGCATTCCTCCGGAGCACAAAGGATTGGGATAAACCCACGGATCAGAATTGGTCGGAATTTCTTGAACCCCGAGATTGCTTCCTAAATTAATGTTATCGAGGTAGAGGATGTTTCCAAAAGCCCCTTTATTCCGAAAAGCGACCTGGACATTGCTTTGACCGGCCCATGCCGCAAGATTTACTGTATCGGTTCTCCATTGGTCGGCTGTGGGTAGGAAGGCGCTTTGGTTGTCGGGAGCTGTGGCCAGGCTCACCCCGCCTTTGTAATAAACGTATTGATAGGTGGCACCGCAATCCGTGGAAACGGCCACGAACATCGAATCGGAATAACCGCCTCCCCAACGGCAATACGCTACATCGAAGGTTAATAAGGGCTGGTGGATCAACTGATTTCCGTTGATGTTGAAGATCAAATCATCGAAACTGCCTTGGGAATCGATGTTGTAATTGTCAAATTTTGCGGATTGAGCACTGTTCGAATAACCACCAACTGCGGGATCGCTGGTCCAT
>RFQF01000010.1 GCA_009925805.1 Flavobacteriia bacterium
TTCTGCGGCTTGGAAATAACCTGCGCTCCAAGTGCCTTGATTCCACGGCCTGAAACCGAAGAATTGGTCGGGTGGATACTAAGTAATCACGGGTTAGATGCTCTGAGTGTCCTTGATGTAGGGACCGGAACCGGGTGCATTGCGTTAGCACTGAAAAACGCCCGTCCAACTTGGAAGGTAAGCGCTTTGGATTGCTCGGAGGAGGCATTGGGCTTGGCCCGTGTAAATGCCAAAAATCTTGGGCTGAATTGCGACTTTTTTTACTATGATTTATTCGGTGTGCAAGGTAATGCTCCCTTGAATTCGATGTGCCATATCTTCGTATCGAATCCTCCCTATATTCCCGTTAACGAAAAACCGCATATGGATTCAAGCGTGAAAGATTTTGAACCTGAAATCGCTTTGTTTGTTCCCGATGAAGATCCGCTCATTTTTTACCGTAAAATCTTGGAAAAATTTAGGAAATACGGAAATGAAAATGGATGGTTGTACCTGGAAATTCACGAAAACTACGCTGCTGATCTTTGCGGTTTACTGCAATATGAAGGCTTTACTAACATTGAATTAAGGAAAGATTTACAAGGAAAAGAGCGCATGATACGAGTTCAAAATGTATCTTTATGGAGTGAAACCTGAGGACGCCAAAGAACGCATTTCCTTGCTTACCAAGGAATTGAACCATCATAATCGCTTGTATTATGTGGAGGCCAATCCCCAAATTACTGACCAAGCCTTTGATGCCTTGCTCAAGGAATTAGAACAACTGGAAGCAGCTTTCCCACAATTTGCCTCCGACAACAGTCCGTCAAAGCGTGTTGGAGGGGATATTACCAAACGATTCCAGACGGTAACTCATGAATATCCAATGCTCTCGTTATCCAATACCTATTCGGAAGAAGAACTGGTGGAATGGATCGAACGCATCGAAAAAACAGGGTTGGATGCTATTGAAATTGTGGCTGAATTGAAGTATGATGGCGTTGCTATTGGGCTGCGCTACGAAGAAGGACAATTGGTTCGTGCAGTAACCCGCGGCGACGGTGAACAAGGAGAAGATATTACGATGAATGTGCGTACTATCAAAACGGTTCCTTTGGTGCTCTCGGGGGATTACCCGGAAAAGTTTGAAATTCGTGGCGAAGTATTTATGCCAATCGACGCATTTAATCGTTTAAATGAAGATCGTGAATCTTCTGGTGATGAACGCTTTGCGAATCCTCGAAATACCGCGGCCGGCACCTTGAAATTACAAGATTCCTCCGTAGTGGCCACCCGTGGATTAGACACCTTTCTTTACGGTGTTTATGGTCATAACCTCCCTTTTGAATCCCATGCAGATGCGGTGCGTGCGGCGGGAACTTGGGGTTTTAAAACGCCTGATGAATCGCAACGCTACCTTCAGGTATGCACTTCCGTGAACGAAGTAATGGCGTTTATTCACTATTGGGAGGAACAGCGGCATTTTCTTCCATTCGAAATCGATGGTATTGTACTCAAAATAAATGCTTATGACCATCAACGGAAGTTAGGATTCACGGCGAAATCGCCGCGTTGGGCAACAGCCTTTAAATTTAAAGCAAAACAAGTAGTTACGCCGTTGCTTTCGGTGGATTTTCAAGTAGGAAGAACAGGGGCCCTAACCCCCGTAGCCAACCTCCTGCCCGTTCAACTTGGAGGGACTACGGTGAAACGCGCTTCCCTGCACAATGCCGACCAAATGGAAAAATTGGATTTGCATGCGGGAGACCATGTTTTCGTGGAAAAAGGGGGGGAGATTATTCCAAAAATTGTCGGAGTTGATTTATCGAAAAGAAATCAAGAGGCCACCCGGATATCCTTTTTAGCGAACTGTCCCGAATGTCATGCTACGCTGGTGCGTCGCGAGGGAGAAGCCCAGCATTTTTGTCCTAACGATAAAGCTTGCCCGCCTCAGGTAATCGGAAGAATTCAACATTTCGTGAGCCGGAAGGCTATGAATATCGACGGACTCGGTGAAGAAACCGTACAACAACTTTATGAAGCAGGCTTGGTGAAAAACGTGGCAGATTTATATGCTTTAACCCATGAAGGATTAATTTCCTTGGAACGCATGGCAGATAAATCGGCGGAAAATTTGCTCACGGGACTACAAAAGAGCCGCGAAATGCCTTTTGACCGGGTGCTTTTTGCCTTAGGAATTCGCTTTGTAGGAGAAACGGTGGCTAAAAAACTGACCGAGGCTTTTGGTTCGTTGGATCAATTGCAACAGGCGAGCCTTGAAGCGCTGTTGGAGGTACATGAAATTGGCGAGCGCATTGCTCACTCCGTACTCGAGTTTTTTAAGGACGAAGACCAACAAGCGATTGTGCATGCGTTAGTCCAAGCGGGCTTAAGGTTTGAAAGCGAAGCGAAAGTATTGGTTTCAAATGTATTAGAGGGAAAAGTTTTGGTGGTAAGTGGTGTTTTTGAGCAAGTTTCACGTGAGCAAATAAAAGAACTCATTACCTCGAACGGTGGGAAAAATGCGAGTTCCGTGTCTTCAAAAACGGATTATTTGATTGCAGGGGAAGGAATGGGACCTTCGAAATTAAAAAAAGCTACGGATCTCGGTGTTCAACTAATGAATGAAAACGATTTTTTAACGTTAATCGGCTATGGTAAATAAAAACCTCTGGGAAAGCACCAAATCCTTGTTATTGGTGCTGAATTACACGAACGAATCTTCATTGAAGGAATACCGAAAGTCCCTGGATCAGGTGCTCGACAAAAGCCACGTGAAAAAATTAACCGTTGTAGTAATTCTTCCTAAAGAGGTTAATAAAGACGCCTTACCTCCTCATTTTTTAATTTACTACCATAGTCCAAATGACTTTTCCATGTGGGGAAAATTGAAAGATGTATTATTGCTTCAGGAATTGGAAAAAAAATTCGATATGCTTTTATGGATTGGCTCTAAGGAGCACAAGATTCTCGATACGATTAGGCAAACAGCGTGTTCCAAGAAAATAGGGGTAAATTGTTCGGATAATTCCTTTTTCGATGTAACGATTTCCTCTCAAAACGAACAGCCCAATGAGTTATTGAATTATGTAATAACGACCATTAATAAAATTGAACGCTATGAATAATGAATTTTTAGGAAGCGGGGTAGCCTTGGTTACGCCTTTTGATGCTTCAATGCAAGTGGATTTCGACGCTTTGAAACGGCTGGTTGAATTTCAAGTCGATAACGGAACCGATTTCTTGGTCGTTCAAGGAACCACGGGCGAATCTCCAACGTTATCAATGACCGAAAAACAAGCGGTTTTGGCCACGGTATTAGAGGTTAATGACGGCAGATTAAGCGTGGTTTATGGTTTAGGAGGCAATAATACCGCTAATATCGCAGAATTGTTGGAGGCCGGATTGGACGAGGTCGATGGTATTTTGTCGGTTACACCCTATTACAATAAACCCACCCAACAAGGATTGCTGGCCCATTACAGAATCCTTGCGGATTCCACGGATTTACCGATTATTTTGTACAACGTTCCCGGTAGGACAGGCACCAATCTAAGTGCTGAAACCACCTTGGAATTGTCGGAAATCAACAACATTGTCGCGGTAAAAGAAGCGTCAGGGAACATGGAGCAAATCATGCAAATTATAAAACACCGTCCTGAAGGTTTCGGGGTGCTTTCCGGCGATGACAACCTGACCCTGCCACTCATTGCTGCGGGAGCGGACGGGGTGATATCCGTGGTGGCCAATGCATTTCCCGCTTTGTTTTCGTCCATGGTGCACAACGCATTGGAAGGGAAATTTGAGCTTGCGCGAAAGGCTCATTATGCCCTGTTCGAAATTACTAAAATGTTATTTGAGCAAGGAAATCCGGGAGGAGTAAAGTCAGCTTTGGCACACCTTGAAATTATGGAGGATTTCATGCGTCTGCCCCTTTATCCCATCAGCGAAGAGCTAAAACAACGCATTGAAAAGGAAGTCGATCGTATTTTGGGGTGAATCCCTCGGTGTTTTGGTTTTTTTAATGGGGGTTGGTTCGTGTAATGCACCGAAAAAACCATCCAATAAACCTAAAATGCATTCTGTAATCATTCCTCAAGATTCCGCTGGTCAAAAGAGCATGGTGCCTGCTAAAGACTCCTTGATGTTCGATTTGGTGCTGGTGGAAGACGTTGTTCCGGGTATACGTTCGGACTTGAAATATGCGTCAGCGGACAACTTTATGGGAATGAAACTCTACCAATATTGGAATAAACCCATGCTTCAACGCTTTGTAGCTTTAAAATTATTACGTGCCCAGAATAGGCTCAAGACCTTGGATTCCAGTTTGAATTTGTTCGTGTACGATGCTGCTCGGCCTGTTGCAGTGCAACGAAGGATGTGGCTCGCTTTGGACAGTATTCCGCCTAAAGAACGCGGGAAATTCGTATCCTCACCCTATAATAAGAGTTTACATAATTTCGGCTGCGCTGTGGATATTACGCTTTGTGATTCGCACGGAATTCCGGTGGACATGGGCGCGAAATTCGACGATATACGAACGATTGCCTACCCATCGATGGAGGCTTATTTTCTTGAAATTGGTTTGCTTACGGTAAAACAAGTTGAAAACCGCCGCTTGTTGAGAAAAGTAATGCATGCCGCGGGTTTCACTGGAATTCCCACCGAATGGTGGCATTTCAACGGGTGCACCAAAGAATATGCCCTAAAACATGTTATGTTAATCAACGAAGAGGCTCCTTTCAGTAAGTAAGGTACAGCGTGGTGGTATCGAATGGAAGGGTGATTTCGCTCAGTATTCCGGTATTGCTGGTATTGTACACCGCATATTCAATGGAATAAGGAAAATTTCCATCATTGATACAGTAAATCGAAGTGTCAACGGCGCCGTAGAAATGTTGCATTCCCCCAATACAACAAGCATCGCAACCGCTTTTTCCCAATTGACGTATGAACTGCATTTGGTCACTTACATTTGGATTCGTGTTTACGATTCGTAGCCTTATCCACGATTTTGCCGTGGTATGCACATCGGCAAGGTTGGGTTGATTTAGTTGAAGCTGACTGTAATTGATGGTAATGCTTTGGTCGAAATATTGGGGTTTAAACACCTTAAGGATGTACTTTTCGGTGCGTGTTCTAGGAAATGTAAAGTGGTATTTCCCGTCGTTTCCTGTGAGAAACGTTCCTTCCAAACTGGACTGATTCGTACCGGAATAAATGCGGTGCAATTGCACCGTGGCTCCTGCTAAGGCAGTCCCAAAACTGTCGTCCGTAATTTGTCCCTCCAGGGTAAAGGAACCCGCCCCTTTTTTACACGAGGTAAGAAGTATCAGTAAAACGAGGAAATAAAAGGAGTTTTTCATGGATTAAATTTAGCAATTATCGAGGCTACTTTTTCTTGAGGGATAAAAATAAAGTCTGAAGTTTCCCGCTGGAAACCTTGTTCTTCCATCAATCTACCTCCGTAAAGTCCGAACTGAACATACTCCAAGCGCTTAAAAAAAGCACAGAATTCCTCAATGAATCGCTCGGAAATTTCGATTTGTATCACGGGACGCAATCGATTGAGTTCGATTTCGAGGGTGGAAAACACGGTCCATTCGTAGCCTTCGATGTCGCATTTAAGATAATCCAAGCGCGATATAGTTCTTAAAAACGAGCGTGCTTCCAGTACCTCAACCCGAACCACCGATGGGTGAGATTTTGCCTCATCCTCTGAGATGATATGGGGCAAACCGGTGCGTAATACGCCACGCTGAACCGGCATAACCATCGGTAAAACCCCCGTTTTTGCTCCCAACGCCGCATGAACGACCTCCACCTGAGGGTATTTTTTAAGCAAAGCCCTTAACCGTTGATGAAAATCGGGAATCGGTTCCACTGCATACAGCTTACCTTTTCGGTTTTTTCGGGCAAAAAGCTTTGAAAAATAACCCAGGTTCGCCCCGATGTCCAATACAACATCCGTTTCTTGGATCAATTTTTTTACCGCATAATGAAATTTGAACCGAGTATCCTGCTTTAACAAACCTAAGTCAAACAATACGAAAAATCCATATTGCATACTGGCCAAATACCATCGGGTAGGGAGGATGCGGTAGAGTACCTTTTTTATACGGTAAATCATTCCAACGAAATTACGGCATTTGTGGCTATTTTTACACAAAACTATCCATGAAACATTACCTCGTCGGTTGCCTCGTTCTGGTGGTACGAATGGCATTTAGTCAATCGCAATTGGACTTGAAAACCCTCATGAAGGGACAGGATTTTATTGGACATTGGCCCGAGGAAGCTGTTTGGAACATCGACGGATCAAAGTGCATGTTTCGCTGGAACAAGGACGGAAAAGACGAGGCAGAACCCTTTGAATACACGGTTAATTCTGGAACCTTACAACAAATCAGTGAACCCAATGCCCGCGACTTCATTCCCTACGATCGCACCCAGTCTGTTTACCCGAATCAACTAACCCTCGTGCAACAGTCGTTGGTGCTAACTGATCGAAAATCCTTGAATTCGTCGATTTTATTTCAAAGTAACCGCTTCCTGTCGGACTTAACCCGTTGGTCGGCCACCGAAGCCACCGTGCGCATCGATGGGGATTTTTATCGCATGAAATTCAACAGCCAAGGATGCCTGAGCCTGATACAAGCTACTGCGTACGCTGAGCCAAAAAAAAGTATACAAAAGGATTCCACCTTGTTAGAGAAACAGCAAATAGAATTATTTCAGTTCATTCGCGATCAATCAAGCGCGCAGGAGAAAGAAGAAAAATCGCGCTTTGAAACAGTAAAAGAAACGCATTTACCGGTTGATTTTAAAGATATTACCGGGCGTTATTTTAACCATCTATTTGATGTAGTGTTGTTACGGGAAGATGCTCCAAGCAACGAAAAAGCGACGGAATTCATGCAGTACATTACCGCCGATGGTTTTACGAATACCCAAAAGGCCCGTAGCAAAGTGGGTGCCGAAGAAAACAACCAGAAAATGTACCTCCACGACCTAAAAAAAGACACCCTATTTGCCTTAGATTTCTCGAAACTCTCCAGAATTCGTAAGAAACCCCCGTACATGGATACCGTTGGCGGAACCCTTTTTCCAAACGATCGAAACTTGTTCCTGCACGATCCCGTGTTCGCAAAGCATAAACCTTTGGCCCTGCTGGATGTTCGTGCGGCGGATAACAAAGACCGTTGGATTGTCTTGGTGGATTTATCCAACGGTAAAATCACCGAAATTGAACATCAACAGGATAGTGCATGGATTGGTGGCCCGGGTATTTCAGAATGGAATGGGATGAATGTTCCGCTCGGATTCCTGGACAAGGACGAAGTAGTGTACTTTCAATCGGAAGAATCCGGATATGCACAACTGTACGAATTAAATTTGGCGCAACACCGAAAATACCTCGCGTATCCTGGCGGTGAGGGGTTTGAAATTCAATCCGTAGAACTTAGCTCGGATGGTGCCAAATATTTCGTTATTCACAATGCGAAGGATCCACGAACTCGAAAATTTGCTTGTATTGATCGCATTCACCGTAAAATGGTGGATTTAATCGGTAATGTTGATGGAGGAATGAGGGAAGTGGCCATTGCGCCTAATGAGCAAACGTGGGTGTATGTGTATTCCCAGGCAAATCATCCCTGGGAATTATATATTTCCACTTTAGGAGGAAAACCTAAGCCGATCACGGCGTCCACTACGCCACAATTTAACGCTTATCCTTGGCGCATACCCGCGTATGTGCAGTATACGGCGAGCGATGGGCAAAAGGTGTATGCAAGGTTGTACGAACCCACAGCAGCCCGAAAAAGCGGAGCAGCAGTATTGTTTGTGCATGGAGCAGGTTACTTGCAAAATGCGCATGGTTGGTGGAGTCAATATTATCGAGAATACCTGTTTCATAATTACTTGGTCGATTGCGGGTATACCGTGCTCGATGTAGATTATAGGGCCAGTGCAGGTTACGGACGAAATTACCGCACCGCGATTTATCGACACATGGGAGGCAGGGATGTGCAAGATTTTTTAGATTCAAAAAAATACCTTGCCACCTTATCCCTTGATACGAATAGGGTGGGGATTTACGGCGGATCCTACGGGGGCTTTGTAACACTGATGAGTTTGTTTCAACATCCGGAGGCCTTTGCTTGTGGAGCCGCTCTTCGCTCCGTAACAGATTGGGCGCATTACAATCACGAGTATACCAGCAATATCTTGAATTACCCCGATACCGATCCGCAAGCTTATCGCAAAAGTTCCCCAATTTATTTTGCCGAAGGACTTACCAAGCCCTTGCTGATGCTCCATGGTATGGTGGACGACAATGTGCAATTTCAGGACATTGTCCGCTTGCAGCAACGCTTGATAGAATTAGGTAAAACTACTTGGGAATTAGCTGCTTACCCTGTGGAAGCACACGGGTTTACTGAAGCATATTCGTGGTACGATGAGTATAGAAGAATTTTTGAGCTTTTTGAGCGGCATTTAAAACGTAAGTAATGGAAATCCTAGAATTGACCACTTTAGAGGATATGTTAGGGACGTATGAGGTGTTAACCGAACTTTATCCATCCCTCAGTTTGGAACAATACCGCGAAGAATTAAGGTTCATGATCCAGCATAATTACTCACAAATCGCCGTGCTAGAACAGCAGGTTTTTGTTGGCGTTTCAGGTCTTTGGTTGGGGAATAAATTATGGTGTGGAAAGTATTTGGAAATCGATAATATCGTGGTTTCGGAAAAAACCCGCAGTAAAGGCGTAGGGAAAATGATGGTGGATTTTATAGAAAAAAAAGCTCGAGAACTGGGGTGCAACATGGTGGCTTTAGATTCTTATACCACCAATTTCAAAGCCCACAAGTTCTTTTATAATCAGGGATTTACTCCCAAAGGGTTTCATTTTATCCAAGTGTTAAAACAAGAAAATATTCGATAGATGTACAAGAAAATTGGGCTATTCATTTTCATCGCAATCGTTGGTATCCTTACTTACGGGTATTGCTCGATGGGAAAGAAGAACGTACCCGCAATCCGAGAATCTAAGGAATTCCTAAATCCTCCCGATTCGTTGGATCCTTTAGAGGTAGAAATTCCAAAAATCGCACAAAAATTGCCCGTAATTCGGCATATAGGATACGCTTTTCAATATGCTGAAGCCCACGAACAAGCCTATTGGATCGGTTATGAGCTCACCAAACTCGAGACCGAAAAGGCTTACGATCGCACCGATAACTTCATCCCTGACCCCATGGTAAGTACAGGTTCCGCTACGCAAGCTGATTATTCCGCATCAGGGTACGACCGCGGGCATTTGGCTCCTGCAGCAGACATGGGATGGTCCCAAAAAGCAATGGAGGAATCCTTCTATTTTAGCAACATGAGCCCTCAAGTTCCCAGTTTTAATCGAGGTATTTGGAAGCGATTAGAAGAACAAGTGCGAAGTTGGGCTATTGTTTACGATAGCATTTATGTAGTTACCGGGCCTGTGCTTACCCAAGGACTTCCAACCATCGGTCCCAACAAAGTTTCTGTACCTAAGTATTATTATAAAGTCATACTCGACAATACCGGAAAAGATAAAAAAGCCATTGGATTTTTAATGGAAAATGCAGCTGGAAAAGGAGCGCTTTCCACCTATGCCGTAACCGTGGATCGTGTAGAACAAGCGACGGGCATTGACTTTTTCAATAAACTTCCCGATGGATTCGAAACTAAAATCGAGCAGGAAATATGTCTTCCCTGCTGGACCTGGGAAATTACAAAACCCGCAAATGGCGTTGCGGAGGAGGAGGACCATGAGGAAAATTCGCCTTCTTCAGAAGGAATCAAAACGCAGTGTAAAGGTATAACCAAGGCTGGAAATCGTTGTTCTCGCATGTGTTCGGACGGAAGCGGCTATTGTTACCAACACCAACCCTAATAGGATCGCAATTCCAGGAATTTTAAGATGCTGTAACCTCAGGCAAGCTATTACGTAAGACCCCTCAAAATAAACAACATGCACATGGGGAAATATCAACACGATTTACGGGCGAAAATTGCCAAAGAAGCTAAACTTAAATTATCTGCGCACCGAGAAAAAGGAACCAATACCTCGATGAGTGTTTTCGAGGTGGCTAAGTTATTGGATAGCATTCGAACCACTGAAACAAATGAGTCGTTCGATAATTCTATCTTTTTTTCGGTGAGCATGAATTAAGCCGCAATGACCCCCGAACCGATCAGTTCGTCGCCGATATACCATGCGGCAAACTGCCCTGGGGTGATTCCGCGTTGCGCTTGTTCAAATAGCACGAAAAAGGTACCGTTTTTGAATACTAAAATGCCTTCTTGAAGTGTTTGCCGGTAGCGAATTCTAACACGACATTTAACTCCTTGGAGCAGCGATGCTTCAGGGATTTTTTGTATCCAATTCATTTCTTCGCTTTCTAATGCCAGGGCATAGCGATAAAGTCCCGGGTGTTCATCCGTTTGACCTGAATATATAACGTTCGCTTGGGTGTCCGTTGCGATAACGAAACTGGGTTCAGGTCTTCCCCCAATGTGCAATCCTTTCCGTTGTCCGATCGTATAATAATGCGCTCCTTGATGGTGAGCTACCACCAATCCTTGTTCCGGTTGATAGCTGTAGGGTTGCGCGAGTAACGCCACGTTTTCGGTGTTTTTGGGAATCGCCGAATAGGCCTCGAATTGCGCGAGATGGTTAGGAATCTCAATGATAACCCCTTCTTTCGGAGCCAGTTGTTGTTGCAAAAACGTGGGTAAACTTACCTTACCAATAAAACATAAGCCTTGCGAATCTTTTTTATTCGCTGTAATGAGTCCTTCCTTTTCCGCTAAAGCGCGAACCTGAACCTTCGTTAATTCCCCAATGGGAAAAAGCGCCTTTTGCAATTGCGATTGACTCACCTGGCACAGAAAATAACTTTGATCTTTGGTTCGGTCTAACCCGCTGAGCAAGCCATGGGTTCCGTCCTCATGAATTATTTTCCGACAGTAATGACCGGTAGCAACAAAATCGGCGCCCAAGGCTAAGGCTTCGCGGAGAAAAACATCGAATTTGATTTCGCGGTTGCAAAGCACATCCGGGTTGGGTGTTCTACCTGCTTCATACTCGCGAAACATGTAATCCACGATACGATCTTTGTATTGAGCACTTAAATCCACGACTTGAAAAGGGATACCGAGGTGTTGTGCTACGAGCAGGGCGTCGTTGGCGTCGTCAATCCAAGGGCATTCGTTGGAAAGTGTGACGCTCTCGTCGTGCCAGTTGCGCATGAACATCCCAATCACTTCATAACCTTGTTGGAGTAATAAAAAGGCAGCAACGCTCGAATCGACACCTCCAGAAAGTCCAACTACCACGCGTTTCATAGAGTAAAGGTAACGAAAATGCCTTTTCTTTGAAGTATAAAAACCATAAGTATCCTTAGCAAGGTTCAATATATCTAATCGATGATTTTTCGAAAACCAAAAGCTATTTTTTATATTTATTCCTTCTAATTACCGTAAAGTTGGGTAAATTGCGCTTTGTATATGTCGAATTTCGATTAACCTAAAAAAATCAACAAATAATGAACTTGTCTAACAATAAAATACTAATCACAGGGGGCGCCAGCGGAATTGGTCTCGGACTTACCGAGCGTTTTTTACAAGAAAATAATACGGTAATTATTTGTGGCAGAAGGACCGATGCATTGCAGAGAGTTCAGGAAAAATTCCCTGAAGTGATTACTCGAGTATGCGATTTATCCATCGAACAAGAAAGGACAGAGCTCTTCCATTGGGTAGCGGAAAACCATTCGGACTTAAATGTACTTGTGAACAATGCTGGAATTCAACATTGGATGAACTTAGAGGATGTAGAATTTTACGAGAAGACGATTCAAGAAATTCAGACCAACGCCATCGCACCGGTGCACTTGATTTCGCTGTTTACGCAATTAAACGCTTTAAATACCATTATCAATGTAACTTCAGGTTTAGCGTTTGTTCAGCTTTCCAAGGTCCCTGTGTATTGTGCAACAAAGGCCTTTTTTCATTCCTTTACGCTTTCGTTAAGGCATTTACTCAAATCAAAGAACATCGAGGTGATAGAAATGATTCCGCCGGCGTTGAACACCGACTTAGGTGGGAAAGGATTGCACGATGGGCAACCGCCTGTTTCCGCGTTTGTTGAAGCGGTTTTTGAACAAATGCGTGAAGGAAAAACCGAATTAACCTTTGGTTTTAGCGAAGTAATGGCCAAAGCATCTCCAGACGCTATAGCTACAGCCTTTCATCGGATGAATCCATAAATCATTGGTTCCTTCTCCGTTGGCGTTCTTGCTGTATTAACCCCAACTCTCGACCAGTTTGCCCTGCTACCGAGGTATTTTCATCGGCGCGCCGCAACAAATAGGGGAGCACCTCTTTTACTGGTCCAAAGGGAACGTACTTGGCAACCCTGTACCCTGCATTGGCTAGATTGTATGAAATATGGTCGCTCATCCCCAGCAATTGCGCAAAATAAAATCGAGGGTCCTCCGCTGGGATGTTAGCTTCCTGCATCAAAGCGGTTAACAACCGTGAACTTTCCTCGTTGTGCGAACCTGCGCATACCGCGAAGTGTTTTGCATGCTCCACGGTAAAACGCAACGCCGCATCGTAGTCGCGATCGGTGGCTGTTTTATCCGGCTGGATGGGGGAGGGGTAGCCTAATTTTAATGCCCGTTCCCGCTCTTTTTCCATGTACGCCCCGCGCACTAATTTTACACCATATACAAAACCCTCGGCACGCGCCGTCTTTAATTGTTCGTGAAGAAAGGCCAAACGGTCATGGCGGTACATCTGAACCGTGTTATAAATGATCGCTTCTTGGTGGTTGTAGTTGCGCATCATTTCCAGAGTCCAAGTATCTAAAACCGGTTGAATCCACGTTTCTTCCGCATCAATGAACAGGCGTACGCTATGCTTCGCGGCTGCTTCACATATGCGCTCAAATCGCCGTTTCACTCCGTTAATTTCTTCCATGCTTTGAGTATCCGGTGAACACGAAAAATCGGAGGCTTTTTCCAACAAATCGAACCGCCCAATGCCCGAAACCTTAAAAACGGCAAAAGGAATATTTGGCGCGTTTTTCGCTTTTTCAATCGTCGATAAAATGATGCGCGTAGTTTCTTCGAAGTCGTCGTCCGAGGTTTTTCCTTCTACTGAATAATCCAAAATGGTTCCCACCCCAAACTTCCCAAGTTCTTCTATACGGACGCTGCACTCATCAATGGTTTCTCCTCCGCAAAATTGCTTGAAGATGGTGGCTTTAATGATACCTTTAATGGGCAGTCCCATTCGCAGCATCCAAGGAGTTATGCGTTTTCCGAGTTTAACAATCCAAGGGTAACTAACTACTTTGAAAAGCCAATATGCGCGGGTTAAATCGTTTGGCTGCTTTGAGCTGAAGGCTATTTCCGTATTGGAGAAATCGAGCATGCACAAAATTAACGATTTTTGAGGGGTTACCGCGCTATTTCTTTAATACCTTTGATCGTATGAAAATTGATTTCAACGGAATTCCTGTAGAGATTGCCCCCTTGGAAAACAGTTCTATGGGCGCCCTGCTGAACGAATACCGAGACCATCGAAAGGTAATCATCGTGGATGAAAACACGCACGACGCCTGTTTGGAACGGTTGCTTTATGCCTTTCCAGAATTGCAACAAGCCGAAGTAATGTTGCTTCCGGTAGGCGAAGAAAATAAATCACTGGAAATTGTGTATCAAGTATGGTCGGCATTGCTCGATTATCGCATACAGCGCAATGATCTTATCCTGAACCTCGGTGGAGGCATGGTTACGGATTTGGGCGGTTTCGTGGCGGCTACCTTTAAAAGAGGACTCGACTTTATTCACATTCCCACCTCGCTTATGGCAATGGTAGATGCGGCCCTAGGATCGAAAACCGGTATCAATGTGAATGAGGTTAAAAATGCTGTTGGCACGTTTACCGCACCTCGTGCCATCTATGTAGATCTTGGGTTTTTGGAAACGCTACCAGCACAAGAAATCTTCAACGGCCTGGCAGAAATGATGAAACATGCTTTGATTTTAGATGGCAACTATTGGGATCTTCTCAAAGGTATTCGAAACGAGGCGGAATTAACCACACCCGAAAATATTCTCCGCTCCATTGAACTTAAACGGGATGTAGTTACTTCGGATCCTCAAGAAACAGGAAGACGTAAATTGTTGAATTTTGGCCACACCTTTGGACACGGTATTGAATCGTATTTCTTATCTCGAAAAGCCATCGACCATGGACACGCAGTTGCCTTAGGCATGATTGCGGAGGCTTATGTGGCGTTCAAGCGCAACGTGCTTTCACCCAAGGATTACGCAGAAATTGAATGGGTTTTAAGTGATATATTTCCCATGCCTCCGATTCCCGAAGCAGCCTTTGAAGCGATTTTGTCGCACATGAGGAATGACAAAAAAAACGCTGGAGATCGCATTAATTTTGTGTTATTAAAAGCTCCCGGAACCGCAGAAATCAATGCCTCGCTTACAGAACAGGAAATCGGAGAAGCGCTATTGCATTTGTCCCTGCTTGCGAAAAACGCGAACTAAGGTTTCCAAAAGACGCTCCCTACGATTACATCAACGAATGATGGTCATTTCGTTCACTATATGACGAGCTCCCGAGAATTTATCAATCAGGAAAAGCACATAGCGTATATCTACATTGATGGTTTTTTGCAACATATCATCAAAAATAACATCTCCCGCCATGGCCTCAATGTTTCCATCAAAGGCTAACCCAATCAATTCCCCTCGACCGTTGAGCACAGGAGAACCGGAATTCCCTCCGGTGATATCGTTGTTGGTTAGGAAATTAACGGGCATGTATCCTTTTTTGTCGGCATATTCTCCAAAATCTTGCGTTTTATTCAATTCAATAAGGCGTTGTGGAAGGTCAAATTCTTGGTCGTTGGGTTTGTACTTATTGATGGTTCCTTGTAAGGTGGTGTAATAATTCACAGTAGCATCGTTGCGTTTGTCGGCAGGAAGCGCACTCACCTTACCGTAGGTTAACCTCATGGTGCTATTTGCATCCGGATATTGGATTTCGCTAAGGCCGGATTCGCGCATTCCTTTAACCAATTTACGGTAAGCTCGAGCAAAATCGGCTTGCATTTGCGTCATTTCTGGAGTCGTGGAACTGAGGTGGGCAATGAGCTCTTGGGAAAGCATGAACAACGGATCTTTGTTGATATCGATTTTTTGCTCCCCGCGCACGTAGGCACGAAGTTGATCGGGGTTACTGAACACCGTTTTCACTAAAATAGCAGCGATTCGTTGGGAAATAGCGTCGGGACTATCAAAGGTAGCAGGTAGCTTGTAACCGGCTTTGGTGGTGTAAAGCCAGACGCCGTTCATGAGAATGTCTTTTTCTACGGGGAAAGAAAGCTTCTCATAAAACTCATCGATCGCTTTGAGCATGTCCAAAACGACGGTTTTATTTTTGTCGGATTTGTCAAATTCAACCAATTTGCCTCCTAAAGTGCGTGAAATGGTAGCAAGCTCCGAGGAACGCAACAAGATGGATAGGTAGTTGTCGTGACGGGCTTTTTCGTTAGTAGCCGCATAATATTTGTTGATCGTGGCAATTACGTTTCCGTATTCGTTTCGGTTTTTCTTTTTCTGCGCCCAAGCATCGAATTTAGCTTCATTTAATGCTTTGGTTTTCGATGTTTCAAACTTGGTGAGCGCATCGATCATTCCTTGACGATTTTTCCAGTAGTTTGCAATTCGAGCATATTTGGAGGCATAGTCTAAATTAACTTTATCATCCTTGTCCATGTACGACTTCATGGCATCCATGCTGGTTTTTGAAGCTTCAACCCAAGCCGGATAGGCGTATTTCACGTTTTGCTCGATCCCTGCTGCGGGTAACCAACGGTTCGTTCTTCCAGGAAATCCTAAAATCATAGCAAAATCTCCTTCTTGAACTCCTTTGAGGTTAATTTTAAGATGTACTTTAGGGGTTAACGGAACATTGTTGGGCGAGTACTCAGCAGGATTTCCGTTTGCATCGGCATAAATTCGGAACATCGAAAAATCGCCCGTATGGCGAGGCCATTCCCAATTATCGGTGTCACCCCCAAATTTTCCAATGGATTCGGGAGGCGTACCTACCAAGCGTACATCTTTGTAGTCTTGGAAAACGAAATAATAGTATTCGTTTCCTTGGAAAAAGGAGCGTACGTTCACCACGTATTTACCATTTTCGCTTTGCTCTTTTTCAATGAGTGCAATCTCTTCTTTGATGGTTTTATCGCGCTCTGCTTCGGTCATTTGATCGTTCACTTTCCCTAAGATCCGCTTTGAAACGTCGTCCATACGCACAAAGAAGCGCACGTACAAGGACTTGGGCTTTAATTCTTCGCTGGGATTAGCTGCCCAAAATCCATTGATCAAGTGGTTTTTCTCAGGGGTGGATAATTCGGCGATCGCATCGTATCCGCAGTGATGGTTCGTAAGGACCAATCCTTTCGAAGAAATTAATTCCGCGGTACACCCGCCATTGAACTGAACCACGGCATCTTTTAGGCTTGAATGGTTGATGCTGTATATTTCATCGGCTGTAAGCTGCAAGCCGAGCTTTTCCATATCACGTTGATTCAACCGTTCGATGAACATTAGGAACCACATGCCCTCGTCGGCACGTACAAAAAAACCAAGAAATAAAATCAGGGAGAATAGGATGTTTTTCATTGTTGTAAAATTATGAGAAGGCTAATGTACTATTTTATTCCTATTTTTTGAAACTTCGAACAACAATCCCCGGGATAGTCGACGAACCCCTATTTGAGATGCATTCTGATCCTCCAGCGTTTGGGATAAAGGTTATTGAAGCGATTTCCCAGGTGTTTTATATACCCCAAGGGTACTCCTTGATACTGCAAAACATAGTAACCCGCAGGATAGGGGGGAATGGGAAAGGTTTCGCCTCGCAGGTACATCAACGCTTCATGGTTGGAGCATTCGATGCCACTTATTTTCATCGAAAGCATTGATAAATCGTGGTATGGAACCCATCCTTTAAGCGTTTTCTCCGCCACAATAGCTCCTTTTTTCAGGAATCGAAAGGGGATTTTTAAGGAAGTTAATGCGCCGTGGAGCTGGTTCGAAAGGAGCAAGGCAAAGTGGTTTTCTTGCACCATGACTTTGGTTTCATCCATTGGAATGTTTAATCCGGTAAAATCGTCCATGACGCGTGATGGATACAGGGAATAACGATCCGGTAGGACGCCTTGTTTTCTAAGCAAGCATACAAATAATCCTTCCGAACGACTCGTGCCAGGAACAAAGTAATGACCGATACCTCCTCGACCAGGAAGGCATGCTTCAGGTACTGGCCAAGGATGCAGTTCCATGGCATATTGGTCCATCAAGCGTTGGATTTGTTGTTCATTTTCATGCGAATTAAAAGTACACGTAGCGTACAGCAAAAACCCACCTGGCTTGAGGCAATGAATTAAGTTGTCAAGTATAATCGTTTGTCGTTCAGCACAAAATTTTGGAGCCTCATCGTTCCATTCTGTGCGTGCATTGCCATCTTTTCGAAACATCCCTTCTCCGGAACATGGAGCATCCACCAAAATGAGGTCGAATTGCTCCTCAAGGCGTTGAAAAGCCGCCGTATCGTCGTTGGTTACTGCTACGTTGTCAAGCCCCCATTTTGTTATGTTTTCACACAAGATATTGGCCCGATGTGGATGGATTTCATTCGCGATTCCAGCACAATTCCGCGGAAGAGCATCGAACATCGCCAACGTTTTCCCCCCAGGTGCAGCGCAAGCGTCCAAAACAAAAGCACCTTCCGGCAGATTTAGGGCCCGTACCATGCGATGAATGATCATAGAAGCCGCTTCTTGCGGATAATAGACTCCTGCATGAAATAAGGGGTCAAGGGTGAAGTTGGGACGCCGTTCCAAGTAAAAAGCGTCTTCACACCAAGGAACGGGCTCCAATCCTTCGGAGGAAAAGGCCTCCTTTTTACGCGGATTCACACGAATCGAGGTAATTGGTTCCTCCTCTAATGCTTTCAGAAGCGAGGTCCCAAAAGGCGAATCTTCCAAAATCGCTTGAATAAAGGCATCGGGTAGGGGAATCGTTACCATGGTTCAAAGGTAACTTTAATAAAACGGCTTCCTTCGGGATTCGCGCGAAATGCGTGGGCGATGCATATTCCGGGTATTCCCACGATAACGTCTCCGCATCGAAGCACAGGCCAAAGTTTTCGCACATGTTCGGGAATTCGTGCTCCTTTTAGTAAAGCATTGATGCTTTTAGCCCGTTGCAACCCGTTAGGTCGCAGTTGTTCGTGAGGCAGGAAGGAACTTACCTGCAAGGGAAAACGGATTTGCTCCGGGTTAAGAAACCAGGTCCATGCATCGAATTTTTGGGGAAGCGTTTGCACGGTTTCCATGTGAAATCGCAAATCGATTGGTGCCGCCTTCATGAAGCGAATTCCCTCCTTCGTTTTGATTAAACGTCCCGCGGTTCCTACATCGAGTTGTTTGCCGTTAGCTAAGGTGAATAACTGTTGAATCCTGTCATAAAACCGTGGTTCGATTTCCATCCGCTTCAAGGCTTCGATGAACACGGAAGCATCCAGGCCTTGATGCGCTAACGGGATCAATCCATGCGCGTTCCATTCTTTACGAATTTTTTCAGCTTGTTTTTGATGGCTTTGATGCGCTTTACGGAATTGCTTCATCAAGAAATTCACTTCGTTTTTTAATTGGGGAAATGCTTGGTAAAGGCTGGGAAGTGCTTCGATCCGGAGAAAATTCCTTAAGTAACGTGTATCCGAATTGCTTTGGTCTTCACGCCAGAGAATACCATGATTGTGTGCGTAGCTTTCGATTTTTTTTCGAGGGGTAGTTAATAAGGGGCGCAATAGGGTTGGGCTGGCATCCACCATTCCGGATAAGCCACTTAACCCACTTCCTCGGATTAAATGCAACCAAAATGTTTCCAGTTGATCGTCGGCATGATGGGCTGTAACTCCGATGGAATTTGGATGTTGCTTCAACAGGGATTCCAAGTAACCGTAGCGAATGTTACGTGCCTCTTGCTGTAAATTTCCGCCCTGCGCTTCCAGGTGTTTTTTAAGGTGAACCGATTTCAAGTAACATCGAACTCCCAAAACGGTACATGCTGCTTGCACGAACTGCGCATCGTCCTTGCTGTCGTTTCCCCGAAGATGATAATTCACATGAACTACGGAAAAAGGCACCTTAAGTTGGTGAAAAAGATGGAGCAAAACCATGGAGTCAATGCCGGCGCTGCACGCAAGGTAGTAATGCGTGGCGGGATGTTTATTAAGAAAGCGATGCAGGATAGAAACCATAGGCTATTGAATCAGTCGAGCAATTTTTACCAAACATTCCTCATACTCCTTGGCGGGATCCGAGGCTGCCGTTATAGCGCTACCTACGGCGCAACTCAAGCGTTTCGTGGCAGGGGTGTACGTAAGAGAACGAATAACCACGTTGAAATCAAAATCGCCGGAAGGGCTAAAATACCCAACGCTACCCGAGTAAAGTTCACGGGAAAAGGGTTCCAAGGCATTCATGTGAATCAATGAATTGCGCTTGGGGGCTCCTGTCATGGAACCCATAGGAAAGGTCGCTTTTAAAAGTTCAGAAAACGGCCGATTCGGCGAAACCTTGCATGTAACGGTAGATATCATTTGGTGAACGTTAGGGAACGAATACATACCGCATAATTCCGCTACGCGAACTGAATTCGGCAGTGCGACTTTCGAAAGATCGTTGCGTACTAAATCCACAATCATTACATTTTCCGAGCACTCTTTCGGAGAGGATTTCAGGGCTTCCATGAGTCGTTCATCTTCCATTGGGTCTTGGTGCCTTGGAGCGGTGCCTTTGATCGGTTGCGATATCAATTGGTTGCCGGTTTTCTTCAAGAATCGTTCGGGACTTCCACAAGCCAACCAGATATCCTCCAGGCATAATAGGGCCGAAAAAGGAGCTTTTGTTCGTTGATTCACCCGTTGATAGAGGCTAAAAGGATCGGATAATACTAAGTTCTCGATGAAAAATTCGAAGCAGAAATTCGTTTCATAAAGATCTCCGCGTTGTATTAGCTGTTGGATTTGGATAATGCGTTCGAGGTAGGATGCTCGGGAAATAGCGGGAGTAAATTCGGGCAGTGCTTGCGACTGAGCGCGTTCGATTTCCCTTATATAATGTGAAATTTCATCCTTTCGGGTCCCCTGATGCAGTATGGAATTGGTGCCATCCAGTGCAGCAACCTCTGAAGGAACCCAGAAAAACGCGAGGGGCAAGGTGCTTTGGTTGGAGGCTTTATTCCCAACAATATGTTCTTGCAACGCGTAGGAGATGTAGCCGAAAATGTACTTTCCTTGATGGTTTTCTAAAAAGGCATCGAGTAGGGGGAGTTCCTCGGAGGTTTCCAAGGTAAACGAAGGCCCAGAGCCTACTGCCAACAGTCCTGTACCGTTATTCGAATTCAAATAAGCAAGAGGAGGAATAGGATTCATGGAACGGGGAGGAGTTTGTCGGAGGTCAACGTCATTTTCATCGAATTCACCAACACCACAATTTTGTTCTTTTCAATCGATTGAATGATGCCCAATTGCTTGCTTCCTTGAATTTTGACCTTATCCCCGGGTTGAAAAACGAAGGCATTGCTATGGTTGATCGTTTCCTTAGGTTTGGCTTTTTTTACCTGGGGTTTTGGAGTGCGTGCTTTTACTATAAAACTTCGAATTTCTTCGAAGAGCAGATCGTTTTCTTGCTGCTTTCGGCGTCCGGGTTGATAGCGGGTCATGTACTTTTCCAGGCGCTGTCCGAGCTGCACGGATTTCGCTTGCTCCTCTGCTTGAAGGCTGAGTTGCTTAGCTTTCAATCGATTTTCCTGTTCGAGTTGTCGAAGTCGTGCAATTTCAAGTTCCATGCGCGCTTGGGCGTTTTTATGCTCCTGAATCATTTTTTGGTAATACTGTTTTTCTTCTTGGATGGAGGATAATAATTGGTTGAGGCGTTTCGTGTCAGAGGATAATTTTTGCTTGGCATCTTTGATGAGTTGGGGAGGAATTCCGTTGATGGAAGCCACTTCAAAGGTGAATGAACTTCCTGGAAGCCCCATGACTAATTCGTAGAGCGGCTTAAGCGATTGGGTGTCAAATTTCATGGCTCCGTTAACCGTTCCCGGTAATTCAGAAGCCTTCACTTTAATTGCCGCGTAGTGGGTGGTGATCATCGAATAACACGCTTTGGCATACAATTCTTCGAAAAATACTTCAGCCAAGGCCGCTCCCAATTCAGGATCGGTTCCGCTACCGAATTCATCTAGGAGTAATACCGTGTTGGGCTGTGCAATTTGCAGAAAGTACTTCATGCGTTGAAGTCGGTAAGAGTAAGTACTTAATTCATTTTCAATCGATTGATTGTCCCCAATATCGGAATATAAATGATGAAAAAAGCAGGCTTTTGAATCGTGATGCACGGGAATTAACAAGCCTGCCTGAAGCATGCATTGAAGTAGGCCAAAGGTTTTAAGGGTTAAGCTTTTTCCTCCGGCATTCGGGCCAGAAATCACTAAAATACGTTGTTCAGGAGTTAAGCTAAAGTGCTGAGGAACGGTCATTTTTCCGAGCCGCTGATGGGTCGCTAGCAATATTGGGTGAAAGGCATTTTGCCACTCGAAGCTCGTTTCGGTACTGATGCCGGGTAAGGTTGCATCCATGGAAACGGCTAAACGCGCTTTGGCGGTAATAAAATCAAAAGAAACCAACGATTTTTGATAGGATTCAATTAGCCCGAGGTAAGACCTGAGGTAATGGCATAAAACGCGCAGAATCCGGTAGATTTCTTTTTGTTCATCCTCGATCAAGCAATCCAACTCATGGTTTAGTTCTCGATTGATTTGGGGTTCGATGTAGGTGAGGCTTCCCGTTTTGCTCGTGCCAACGACGGTTCCGAGTACGCGGCGTTTGTATCCGGATTGAACCGTTAAAACCCGTCGCTCACCGAGGAAGGTTTCTTGGGTTTCCCCGAGCCAGCCTTCTTTCGCGAGTTTGCGCATTTCCCGTTCGAAGTTGCGGTTGATTTTTTGACGTACCGTGCGAATGGAGCTGCGGATTTCCAAGAGCGCTTTACTGGCGTCGTCTTTTACGTTTTTCGTCGTTTTGACATCAACCACAGCTGCAATGGCATTTTTTAGGTCGTCGGTACAATGGCAATTTTCGAAGACTTGAGCAAGCTCAGGGGCTTGGAGATAGGAATCGAAAAATTGCACCCACTGGTTTACCAAATCGCTAGCATGGTAAATGTTAAGAACGGATGCTACATTGAGGACAGCATCTTCGAGTTTCAACAATTTTATTTCAAGGAGCAATTCTTCGAAATCCATACCGGGCAAAGAGCGCCGTTGTTGGGTGATTAAAAAACGTTGGAACGTTTGAAGGAGTTCGAAGTGTACTTTTTTGAAGTTATTAGAAGGTTTTAATTTAAGCGTAAGCTCTGCGGCACTTTTGGAAACTGTGAACGATTTTAGTTCTTCCAAAATGCTGGGAAACTGTAACTCTTGAAGCGTTTGTGCATCAGTAAAGAAACGTGTGGAGCGCATAAACAAAGCTACACTTAAATTTAA
>RFQF01000091.1 GCA_009925805.1 Flavobacteriia bacterium
AGTGCTTGCTCGTATTGTTGTTCATTTTTCCTACAGTGCTTCAAGCGCAGGGCTTGGAAATCCAGAATTTCACCCTTAAAAGTACCGACGGGAAGTGGGTGTCACTTTCCGATTATCCGGATGCTAAAGGCTTTATTGTCGTTTTCACCTGCAATCACTGTCCTTTTGCTAAACTTTACCCAGAACGACTAAATGCTTTAACGACAAAATACCAAGCCCAAGGGATTCCTTTGCTGGCCATCAGCTCGATGGATACCATTAGCTATGAGGAGGACACCTATTTGAAAATGGTGCGCAGGGCAAAGAAGGAGGGCTATAATTTTCCTTACCTCTACGACCCTGATCAAGCGATTGCAAAACTTTTTGGTGCAGAAAAAACCCCCCAGGCGTTTGTCCTTTGGAAACAAAAGGATCACTTTGAAGTCAACTATACAGGAGCCATCGACGACAACGGCATGAACCCGAAATTGGTAGAAAAGCCCTACGTGCAATGGGCCGTAGATGCCTTATTGAAGCAACAAGAAGTAAGCATTACGAAAACAAGCGCCGTAGGCTGTCAAATCTACTTCCGGAATTAAGGGGGATTATCTTTCACCTGTTGATGAATCATCGCACCAAACCCTTTCCTTAACCTGGAATTGACATTCACTTCAAATGGAATCGTTTTATTTGCCTATGGCATCTAGGCTTCGGTTGGCTTTTTTGGGTTTTTTAGTATTATGGCTTTGTTCCTTTGCTGGGGCTCAAACTACCCCAAAAAGAAAAATACTCCTTTTAGGCATCGACGGCTGTAGGGTAGACGCGCTGCTCCAAGCCAACACGCCCACGATCGACTCCCTGCGTCAACATGGAATCTTTTGCAGCACCAGCTGGCACCTTGGCAAAACCAAATCAGGACCGGGTTGGTCGAGCATGCTCACCGGGGTATGGGACCACCAACACGGGGTGCACGATAACCGCTTTCGAGGCCATCATTTCAAGCAATTTCCCTTTTTTCCAGCTTACCTCAAGGCATCGAATGAGGACCTGAGCTCGGCGATTGTCGTGGGATGGAAAGCGTTGTACCGCATCGCTCCAAAGCACGGGTGGGACAAAAGTTATACGGCCAAAACCGACGAACAATGCATGCGAAAAGCCATCGAAGTGTTAGAACGAAGCAATCCCGATGTACTCATGCTGCATTTCGATCAAGTCGATTTCACAGGACATACCTCGGGATTCGACCCGGAAAATGAAAAATACATTCGTGCCATCGAAAATGTGGACCAACTTATTTCCACCTTTTTAGCTTACCTTAGAAGTAGGCCGTCATACCCGAACGAAGACTGGTTGATCCTTTCTAGCACGGACCACGGGGGTATTGGCCTAACCCATTCCGGAAGTTCGGTGGAAGAACGCAAGATTTGGTGGCTCGCCTCTTCCCCTGCTCTTCCTACCCTCGAAATTTCCCTGGCCGATCCAGGGTCGCTCTTTTATCCTGAGCTGCCTTTCAATACATCACAACAACATCGCTATCCTTCCATCGTGGATATTGCTGCTACCGCGCTCGACTTCATGCTTCCTGATTCGGCTTTTACAGCCTTACCCATCGAGGGTCACTCGTGGTTGGATTTCAATACGGGCCGCATCGGTTCTGATTGGGGCGCAATGACCCAAAGCACCAAGGATCACTCCCGGATATTTACCTTTGAGCAAATACAAATTATCGAACCAATACCATCAACCACTTATGAAAAACATTAAAGCCGTTATATTCGACTGGGCCGGAACCTTGATCGATTTTGGCAGCATCGCTCCCGTTCAGGTTTTTATGGACGTACTTTCCTCGAAAGGCATCGAAGTCAGTGCACAAGAGGTGCGTATGCACATGGGCCTGGCTAAAAAGGATCATTTGCGTGCCTTGCTAGCTCAAGAGCGTATTTTAACCCTATGGAAAACCACCTATCACCAAGCACCTTCCGAAGAAGATATCGAGGCAATGTACGAGGCATTGACGCCCAAAATGATTGAGCTCGTGCAACATTACACGACACCCATCCCAGGAATTCCTGAACTATTAACAACCTTGAAAGCGCGCAATATCCGAATCGGTTCCACCACAGGCTACGTGCAAGAAATGATGGAAGTTATTGTTCCAAGTGCACAAAATCAAGGACTACACTTAGACTCTGTTGTAAACCCCTCCGACTGCAAGGAAGGACGACCGAGTCCCTTCATGATTTTTCGGAATATGGAAAATCTCGGAATTTACCACGTAGATGAAATCATCAAAGTCGGCGATACCGAAGCGGATATGATGGAAGGATTGAATGCGGGGGTTTGGACCGTGGGAATCACTTCCTCGGGCAATGAAATTGGGATGTCCTACGAGGCGTGGCGTGCACTTCCTGAAGACGAACAAATCGCACTACGGAACCGCGCAGCAGATCGCCTGATTGAGGCCGGTGCCCACTTTGTCATCCACGACCTGCGTAATCTCCCGGAAATTATTGAGGAAATCAACGCTATTTTAGACTATCCTCAAAAATAGGAAGGCATCGAATTTCAATCCTTCGTTAAGTCAATGTCAACAGAAGTTTAATCCTTTACTGGAACGCCTTTGGTTTATCAATCCTTTAGTAACTTCGTTAAAAATTATTGACATGCCACGAATACTACTACCCTTAATCTTGGTCTTGCTTGGATTTACTGCTTACAGCCAATGCCAACCATCTCCTACCATTACCAACATTTACCAACCTGTTGGAGCCATTCCTTTGCCCACAGATGGTACACTTAAACCCAGTAATTTCTTCGCATATCCTGGGCAAACTTTCAGCCAAGTGATTACAGCACTTCCTCCACAATCAACTACCGTGGCCAACCCCATCGGTTTTCCACCCACGATCACGGTGAACATTAATTGGATACGTGTTACGAACATCAACAATTTACCGGCCTGGGTATCTTACCAGTGCGGCGGACAGTTGGATCCTTTGGATCCGTGCAAAATGGCTTACCCGACATGGAGTTGTGTCAACGCTTACGCGAACACCGCCAACGGAAAAGTTCCACTAACGGAAACTCCGGGCACCATTTATAGTTTGGACGTCATTGTGGATGCCAACGTAACAATATTAGGAACACAATCCAATTATAATGGAGGGAGCATCAGTTTGTTCATTCTTGACAGCATGACCAACCACTTGTCCTTTGATGCTTGCAACGGAGGAACCTTATCGGCCAATGCTTCGGGAGGTTTCAACGATCCTGGTGCCTTCGTTTACACCTGGAGCAACGGTGCGAGTTCGGAAAACATCTCGAACCTGCAAAATGGTTGGTACAGCTGCACAGTGCTTGACCAAGTAACCGGATGGACCGCCACAGACAGCTTCTATGTAGCTACGGTCAATCCTCAGATTACCATCACCGATATAGCGGTGGTAGCGCCGAGCGGAGGGGCTAACGGATCCATTACCTCCTCTGCTACCGGAGGAACCGGAAACTTAACGTATTCTTGGAGCGGACCGGGGGGCTTCACGGCACAAGGGGCTTCCATCAATAATTTAGCAGGAGGAACCTATGTCCTTACGGTTACCGATGCAGCAGGTTGTACCAAAACAAAAACCTATAACCTAAGCGGTGCCGGAATCCAAAACTTGGCATGGGGTGAGGCCATTGTACTCTATCCGAACCCGGCAGGAAGACAGCTCCACATTAAAGGATTGGCGTTATCGTTGGAAAAAATGGACGTAAAAATCTACCAAAACAATGGGGCTTTGGTCTATGCGACAAGCCTTGATGCATCCGACGATATTTCGTTAACTTTACCGAAACTCGCGGCAGGAACCTACGATGTCCACCTATTCCAAGGAAAACACTTTACTACCAAGCTCCTTCAAATCACAGAGTAATTATGCTGAATTTCGAAAGGCTTCGTCGTTTTCCATCAATGCGAAACGTTGGCTGAACGACATGGCAGGAAGGAACCAAAGCGGGAAGGTAGATATTCACGCCGTAATGCAAACGTACTATGGTTGATGTAGCGATTATTGGAAGTGGTATCATGGGAACGTTCCATGCCTACCATGCAGCCTTGGCGGGAAAAAAAGTCATCGTATTCGAAAAAGACCAACAACCCCTAGAATCCACCGTTCGGAATTTTGGTCAAGTAGTTCCCTCGGGATTTGCCCCAGGTCGATGGCACCGTTACGGACGATATGCCACGGAACTTTACCAATCGCTGCAAACCCGATGCGACATAGGAATCCGAAATTTCGGGTCCATTTACCTCGCCAACACCGAAGACGAAGCGCTCCTTTTGGAAGAACTCCAGCAACAATTCGACGCAGTGGATTATCCTTCAGCACTTTTAACCGCGCAACAAATTCTAGAAAAATGGCCCTCGGTAAAACCCTCCTATGTGCGAAGCGGCCTTTTCTTTCATCAGGAAGTATCGTCAGAACCCAGGAAGATGATCCATGCCTTGCACCGTTACCTGGAGGAAACCCTGAACATCGAATTCCGCTACCTGAGCGCAGTTCATGAAATCAACGACCTCGGTTCAAGGGTTAAGATCAGCACTAGCCGAGGAGCACACGTTGAGGCAGCAACTTGCATTGTGTGCAACGGAAGAGATTTCAAGTACTTGTTTCCGGAGTTGTTTGAAAAAGCCGACATTGAAATGGTGAAATTGAGCATGATGGTTACCAAGCCCCTGCCTGAAATTTCATTACCTGGGAACATCCTCACGGGGCTCACCATCCGAAGGTATGAGAGTTTTAAGGCCTTGCCGAGTTATGCTAACTTAGACCCGAGCCGTGTAAATCCTTTGACCGTAACCCATGGAATTCATGTCCTTTTTAAGCAGCGCATCGACGGGAGCATTGTTATTGGCGACTCCCACCATTATGCGGATGCAGCCCAAAGCGATCAGCTGGGTTTCGATTATGCTACAGAAGTTGGAAACATCATTCTTCAGGAGGCGCAGCAAATTTTGGAACTCCCTTCCTGGGAATTGGCAGCGCAGTGGAATGGATTTTACGCGCAAATGAAGCACGGAGAAGCTATTTTCGAAATGCAACCGGTGCCAAACATTTACATCACCACCGCCATCGGGGGAAAAGGAATGACCGCGGCGGCGGGGTACGCCAAAGAAAACATAGAAAAGATCCTTGGGGTCGCCTTGGCAGAAACACCCCAAATTCCATAATTGATGACAATGAAAATACTACACTACGCTTTGTTGTTACTCCTTATTACCAACCATGCAGTACTCGGGCAAAAAGCCACCTTAGAAGGGACTATTAAGGACGCCTCGGGACCCCTTCCTGGGGTGAAGGTCGTGTTGGAAAACACGGAATTCAAAGTGCTCACCGATTTAGAGGGTCGCTTCCTTTTCAGCAAAATTCCAGCGGGAACCTACACCCTGTCGGTGAACTCCGCTATTTATGATGAATACCAAAATTCCATTACCCTTACGGATTTGGAACATAAAATGCTTGAACCAATTCTTCTTAAAACGGGCACGACCAAAGAAGACGTAGTGATTTCCCGAACAGCAAAAACCTCGGAGCAAAAAGCGCTGAACATGATGAAAAATGCGCAGAACGTGGTCACGATTGTTTCTGCCGACATCATTGCCAAACTCCCCAATAAAAATGCCTCCGATGTGGTAGCAAGAGTCCCGGGCGCCTCCATTGTTCGAAGCAAGGGCGAAGGAAGTCATATTTCGTTGCGAGGAACGCCCCTCGATTGGACGGCAACCTTCTTAAACGGCGATCGACTCCCAGTAGCCGATGAAGAAAACCCCACGCGATCGTTTGAATTCGAAATTTTACCGGCCGACATGATCGAATATGTATTCGTTACCAAGTCCAGCACTCCGGACCTTGAATCAGACCAAATCGGGGGAAGCATCAACTTTATTCCGAGAACGGTGGTGCAGCAGAAAACCTTTAAACTGAATGTTGCGGGTGGATACAACACCTTGGCTCAAAAACCCATTGGAACCCTCAATTTTTTATACGGGAATACCAGCAAGAACAAAAAATTCAGTTACCTCCTCAACGGAACCTTTTACGGACGCTACTACAATGCTGATGCATTCAAAATGATCTACGGAAGCAATTTTAACCACAGTCTAAACCGTTACGAACTTCGTAAATACGAAGGAACCCGAATTAACACGTCTACCAGCGGCGCCGTGGAGTATAAATTCAGCGATCGTTGGAAAATAGGGTCGCATTTTGTGTATAGCTTCATGCAAGAAGACAAATACCAAAAAAAACAAAGCTATAATTGGTATGAAGGCTCCGGTCAGCGTATTCGCTTGCAAAACATCCACGGAAAATTGAATCGTCAGCTCTACGGAGGGGATATTTATACAGAGTTTCGACCCAATGTGCAAACGAAAATCAACCTGAAGTTAGCCACCTACGACAATCAATTTTGGTACGGAAACGTGCCTTATGCCAAAAAAGATCCGAGGAACGGATACTTCATCACCGAGTTCATCAGTCCTTTACTAGCGTTTACCGATCAATCCTATGTAAGTTTGTACGGACAAACCATCGACCCCAACGATCCTTCCGGTTTTCCGGGAAAATTAATCGGTCCGGACGACCCCTACGGGAAGGGTGACGATCCAAACAACATCCAACCCAAATTCGTAACCATTTTTGGTGGGCAAGCCTTGAAAGCCGAGGACTTTGAATACTACCTCAAAGATTTCACCCATGAACCTTTTAACAGCAATCCTAACGGTTTTCTTGCTCCTTTAGGCGCTCACTATGAAGGGCAGTTTTTTCCTTTTCTCGACCATGATATTCTGTCGTCTTTTTTGATCGATTCCGCTTATTTGTTGCGCGAAAAAGTGATGGATAAACTCAACCAAGAATACCAACAATGGGTGGGGTCCAATTACGATTACCATGAACTCCAATCAGGAACTTACGCCATGGCGGATCTTACCCTCGGTAAATTCAATGCGGTGGGAGGTGTGCGTTTCGAATACACCCGATTCACCGAATCCTCGGACACGCTTACCGATGCCTTGGCCTTTGATAGCCTCACTGGAAATCAGTACAATATACCCGAACGACGCACCGTGACTCGAAATTACCAGTTCCTGCTCCCTTCCTTGAACATTACCTACCGGCTTAACGAACAAAACAACCTGCGTATGGCTTTTTCAAAGGGCATGAAGCGGCCAAACTTCGAACAAACCAAACCGGGATTTGCGATGATAAAATACAACGATCTCGTGTATATTTTCGGTAATCCGAACCTAAAACCTACCTATGCCTACAACTATGATTTGGCGTACGAACATTTTTGGCCAGGCTTAGGCATGTTTTCGGTGGCAGCGTTTTACAAGGACGTTTACAACCACATTTTTACGGTCACCACAGCGGACATTGATCCTGCTTCGGGCATCATGGTCAAGAAATACGAAAATGCGGCGCGCTCCAAGGTATACGGCGTAGAAATGACCCTCATCCGGCGCTTTGACTTCCTTCCGGGATTGCTTTCCGGGTTGGGCACCAACTCCAACCTAACGCTTTCCGATTCCCGCATGGAAATCCCGGGGAGACCAAACGCGCAAAAAATGACCGAACAAACCCCCTTAATCTACAACCTGGGGTTAACCTACGAATATAAAAAATGGAATGCCCGTATAGCACTGAACTATATTGGAAAACACCTAAAGGAAGTGAATTTATCCTCCATTGTAGGCATTGGTTTATTGCATTTAGACGATGATTTCGATACGTACGTCAATGAAATTTATAACTTGGATTTTCAATGCTCGTATGCGTTTAGCAAACACGGGAGCATCTACCTGGAAGGCATGAATTTGCTGAACTCACCCCAACGCGGAGGTTGTGTTGTTTCCTCAAGGGTATTCCGCCATTACAGATTCCAACGGAGTATATCATTTCACGGATATTCCTTTTGGAAAATACACCCTTTCGTTTCAGGTAGGAGGAT
>RFQF01000092.1 GCA_009925805.1 Flavobacteriia bacterium
TTGAAGGAGAAAAAGCCAAAATAAATTCAGAACTTCTTTACCTCAAAGGATTTCTAGAATCCGTTCAGGCTAAATTACGAAACGAGCGTTTTGTGGGTTCTGCTCCTCAACAAGTGATTGAAAATGAAAGAAATAAGGAATCGGATACCCTTCACAAAATAGCTTTATTGGAAGATAGGCTTTCCCGATTAAACTAAATAAACACAAATTCAACCCTTCGATTGCGTTGTTTTCCGAGTTCGCTGTCATTACTTCCCACCGGTTGCGATTCTCCCTCGAATTCAAAAAGCATTCTGTCGGAAGAAATTCCCAAGGATTGTAAGTGCTGAAAAAGAGCATTCGAACGATTTTTAGATAATTCAAGGTTGTATTCCACGCTTCCATCGGCGTCGGTGTGACCAATAATCTTCAAGCGTAAATCGCTGTTACTGTTTAAAAGGCGCGTAAGCCTAGCTAAATAACTAAAATAGGAACTATCAATTTTATAGCTGTCTACCGCGAAATAGACGGGTTGGAATTTAAAATTGGCCAATTCCTTCAGCCTTTTAGATTTTGCAGGAACACCCAGTTGAATCCGATGCGCCATGGCCAGCACATTCGTGGTAGAAAACAACAAATTCTTTTCCAAGGTATAAGCCAGGTCATCTCTTTCCAGATAAAGGTTTAATTGATGGAAAGGGCATCCCAAGGAATGGAATATTCCCGTAACGTATTCGCTCGAATCTTGGAAATGGAAGGTGAAATCAAACGAATTTAAGGCCATGTTTTTAGTTTGCATCAAGGGTTTCAAGGCAGATTGCAAAACAAAATGCTTTTTTGAGGTGTAATCGCCGGATACTTCATATTGGCTGAATCCGTCTGCCGTTTCCACTCGAAAGATACCCGTTGCGTGGCCGTTTACCCCTTTCAGTTGAAGTATCACAGGAAAGGCCTTGGTGAATCCTTGGGAGGAATCGGTGAGTATTCCGGTCCAGTTTCCGGTAAGTTTGTAGGGTTGTCCGTAAACAAAACCTAAGAAACCGATGAAAACAAGCAAATTCCAACGCATATTCTTTTAACGAAAATAAACCATTTTGGTTATGGTTTGTTTGAAAGCTAAACTTCGCTTATGAACCCCTTATTCAATACTGTTTTGATGATTGCGTTGCTCAGTTGTGGAGCTAGCAAATCCAAGAACACCGTATCCAATAATGCTTCTACTACGCCTATGGAAAAAAAATCAATTCATGAATTTACTGTCACCGATATTGATGGGAATTCCTACGCTTTCAGCGCGCTGAAAGGAAAGAAAATCATGGTAGTGAACACGGCTTCCCGCTGCGGTTTAACTCCTCAATACAAAAGTTTAGAGGCGGTATATCAAACCTACAAAGATTCGAATTCTGTCATTGTAGGGTTTCCAGCGAATAATTTTATGGGACAAGAACCAGGAAGCAATGCGGAGATCGCTGCGTTTTGTTCCAAGAATTATGGTGTGAGTTTTCCCATGATGGCGAAAATTTCCGTGAAAGGAAACGATATGCATCCGGTGTATAAGTTCCTGACATCCATGAGCGAAAATGGGTTGGAGGATAATGACGTTAAATGGAATTTCCAAAAGTACTTATTGGATGAAAACGGATATTTAATCCGTGTGATCGATCCATCCACCCAACCCGATGACCCTACCATCCTTCGTTGGATTGCTTCTAAATAGAATCGTTGATTTATTGTTGATAAGTTAAGGCTTACAGGCTATTTTATCTGCCTATTTTCCTCGCTAATTCGTTACTTTTGTAGTTCGATTTTTAACAGAATTTAAAACGAATTTAACCCATGAGTGAAGCGGAGAAAAGAGATAATTATTCAGCGGATAATATACAGGTACTTGAAGGATTAGAGGCGGTAAGAAAACGACCGGCTATGTACATTGGTGATGTAGGCTTGAAAGGACTGCATCATTTGGTTTATGAGGTCGTGGACAACTCGATTGATGAGGCGTTGGCGGGATATTGCAATAAGATTGATGTTTTCATCAATGAGAATAATTCTGTTACGGTTATCGATAACGGGCGGGGTATCCCAACCGCGATGCACACCAAAGAAAAAAAATCAGCGCTTGAAGTGGTAATGACCGTGCTTCACGCCGGTGGAAAATTCGATAAGGACACCTATAAGGTTTCCGGAGGATTGCATGGGGTAGGGGTTTCTTGTGTAAATGCGCTTTCCACCCAACTGATTGCCACTGTGCGTCGGGAAGGAAAAATTTTCCGACAAGAATATTCCATCGGAAAACCGTTGTACGATGTGCAAGTTATCGGAGAATCCTCTGAAACCGGAACCGAAGTAACCTTCCTACCTGATGCCTCAATTTTCGATTACACCGAGTACAATTTCGATACCCTTGCAGCCCGGATGCGCGAATTGGCTTTCTTGAACAAAGGAATTAGTATCGCCCTTACCGATAAACGGAATGTGGATGAAAACAACCAACCCTTTTCCGTCAGCTTTTATTCGGAAGGTGGATTAAGGGAGTTTGCCCAATATCTTGACCGTAACCGAGAAGCCTTGATTTCGGATGTCATTTATTTTGAAGGGGAGCGCGAAGGAATTCCTGTGGAGGTTTCCTTAACGTACAACACTTCATATACCGAGAACATTCAGGCCTATGTGAACAATATCAATACCCACGAAGGGGGTACACACCTCTCCGGTTTCCGAAGGGGGCTCACCAACACCCTGAAAAAATATGCTACGGACAGCGGCATGCTAGCCAAAGAGAAAATTGAAATTGACGGCGATGATTTTCGTGAAGGATTGACGGCGGTAGTTTCAGTTAAAGTAGCTGAGCCACAGTTTGAAGGACAGACGAAGACTAAATTAGGGAACCGCGAAGTAACGGCTCCGGTTTCGCAAGCAGTTTCGGAAATGCTAAGCGCTTATTTGGAAGAACATCCAAGCGAAGCACGCACCATCGTTGAAAAAGTTATCTTGGCTGCGCGGGCTCGCCATGCAGCGCGAAAAGCTCGGGAAATGGTGCAACGTAAAAATGTCTTGGCAGGAAGCGGTTTGCCCGGTAAATTGGCGGATTGTTCGGAAAAAGACCCTGCCATGTGCGAAATTTACTTTGTGGAGGGTGATTCGGCAGGAGGAACGGCCAAACAAGGGAGAGATCGCCATTTCCAAGCGATTCTTCCCTTACGTGGAAAAATCCTTAACGTGGAAAAAGCCATGCAATATAAGATTTTCGAAAACGAAGAAATTAAGAATCTCTACACGGCATTAGGCGTCCGAATCGGTACGGAGGAAGATTCAAAAGCCCTGAACCTTGAGAAATTACGATATCATAAAATCATCATCATGTGCGATGCCGATGTGGACGGTTCACATATCGAAACCTTGATTCTAACCTTCTTTTTCCGATACATGAAAGAACTTATCGAGCATGGCTACATTTACATCGCTACACCGCCGCTCTATCAAGTGAAAAAAGGAAATAAATCAGAATATGCCTGGAACGACGACATGCGCGACCGATTGATCTTAGAACTCAAAGGCGGAGGGAGTGAATCTTCCGTAAACGTGCAACGCTACAAAGGTCTTGGTGAAATGAATGCGGAACAATTGTGGGAAACCACCATGAACCCCGAGTCAGAACCTTACGTCAAGTAACTATTGAAAATGCTGCCGAGTGCGACCAAATTTTTTCCATGTTAATGGGCGATGATGTTCCCCCAAGAAGGGAATTCATTGAGCGCAATGCGAAATACGCTAAAATTGATGTATAAAAAAAAGCCCCAGAAATTGGGGCTTTTTTATTAGTTTATTCTCGGGTTTAACCGATCAACGCTTCGTAAGCGGATGCATCCAAGAGTTCATTCAATTCAGCCAAATCGCTTACTTTCACCTTGATCATCCATCCTTGGCCGTAAGGATCATTGTTCACGCCTTCCGGATTTCCTTCCAAGGCTTCATTAAATTCCAAAATCTCACCGCTTACCGGCATAAATAAATCCGAAACGGTTTTTACTGCCTCTACCGAACCGAATACTTCATCCTTGCTTAAGGTTTCCCCGACGGTTTCAATTTCAACAAAAACGATATCGCCCAATTCACTTTGTGCGAAATCAGTAATCCCTATCGTAGCGATTTCTCCATCAATGTGAATCCACTCGTGTTCTTTGGTGTATTTTAAAT
Source organism: Flavobacteriia bacterium (assembly GCA_009925805.1). Lineage (GTDB taxonomy): Bacteria > Bacteroidota > Bacteroidia > Flavobacteriales_D > Crocinitomicaceae > UBA952. The sequence goes on from RFQF01000092.1 coordinate 4,177, forward strand.
TAGCTGGTACGTTCATAGTGTGCGTTTTTACAAAGGTAATATAAACCTCCGATACTTAATGAAAGCTTTGAAGTTTTGTATTTTTGTGGCATGACAGGGGAACATAATAAAGAATTGGAGCAACGGATTCAGAAGATCTATACCTATTTGAAAATCGCCGAGAAAACGCAGCAATTGGCGGAAGAAGAACTTCGAACCCAAGATCCAGCCTTTTGGGATGATCCTAAAAAAGCGGAAGTCCAAATGAAAATTATTCGTGGATTAAAATATTGGGTTGAAGGTTATCAAGCCATTAAGTCCGGATACGAGGACTTGCAAGTATTGCTTGAATTTGAAAAAGAGGGCGGAGCTACGGCCGAAGAGGTGGAGGCACAATACCAAAACATCAATCAAGACGTAGAAGCGTTGGAGTTGAAAAATATGCTGTCGAACGAAGAGGATTCCCTGAGCGCTGTCATTCAAATTACCGCAGGTGCGGGTGGAACAGAATCCTGCGATTGGGCTTCGATGCTGACGCGTATGTATACCATGTGGGCACAAAAACAAGGCTACAAAATTTCCGAATTGAACCTGCAAGAGGGAGATGTGGCTGGAATTAAAACGGTTTCGCTGGAATTCGAGGGAGAATTTGCCTTCGGATATTTAAAGGGAGAAAACGGAGTTCACCGCCTTGTGCGCATTTCTCCTTTTGATTCTAACGCCAAAAGGCACACTTCGTTTGTCTCAGTATATGTTTATCCGTTGGTGGACGACAACATTGAAATCAATGTGAATCCCGCCGACATAACGTGGGAAACTTTCCGTTCTGGAGGAGCAGGTGGACAAAATGTGAACAAAGTGGAAACCGCGGTTCGTTTGAGGCATGCTCCTTCAGGAATCATCATTGAGAACTCGGAATCGCGGTCTCAATTAGCGAATAAGGAAAAAGCGTTGCAATTGTTGCGATCCCAATTATATGAACTCGAGTTGCGCGAGCGCATGGAAAAACGAAGTGAAATCGAGGCAGGAAAAAAGAAAATTGAATGGGGTTCGCAGATTCGTAATTACGTGATGCATCCGTACAAACTTGTGAAAGATGTACGCACAGCCACGGAAACCTCAGATGTTGATGCGGTAATGAACGGAGACCTCGATCCTTTCTTAAGGTCTTTCCTGATGCAATATGGAGGTTAAAGAAATGGAATTATTTTTTCCAAGCCAATTCCGCGAGAACCTTTAATCAAAATGAGGGTGTCGGAAAAAGTACTCAAAACGCCAGATTCGATAAGTTGATCGGTGTTTTCGAAGTGTTGAAGAGTTGGCAAGGATGTATCAAACAATTTTCCAACAGGAATTAATGGAATGTTAGCTTGTTGACAAAAGGAAATAATTTTAATGTGTTCTTCTTCTGCCACCGGTCCGAGTTCGAGCATATCTCCTAAAATGGCTAGTTTTTTTGTAATATCCATAGCGTTAAACGAAATAAGCGCGGCCTGCATGCTCGAAGGATTCGCGTTATAGCAATCCAGAATTAAGGTATTTCGCGCTGTTTTTTGCACTTGAGATCGGTTATTGGAAGGAGTATAGTTGCTTAAGGCCCTTTCGATAGCAGGGGAACTTATGCCAAAATATCGGCCCACGCATACTGCAGCCAAAAAGTTGGTGAGGTTGTAGGCTCCTACTAGCTTGGTGCGAATAGGTCCGAAATGACCTTCCTCGGTTTCGTACGAGAAGACCACGTACGGATCCGATGCTACGAGGGTCCCTTTCACTTCAGAAGGATTTACGTTGGAATAACTTGCTGCATGAAGCTTAGAAAGATGCTTATTTAACGTTCCATCGTCGGCATTGTAAAAAATGGTTCCCTGATGTTGTTCAACGCTTCGGTAGAGGGCGAGTTTGGTTTCCAGCACTCCCTCAAAGGAGCCAAATCCTTCAAGGTGCGCTCTTCCAATGTTGGTAATTAGCCCATGGGTGGGTTCCGCAATTTGGCACAATTCCTCAATATCTCCGAGACGGTTAGCTCCCATTTCAACGATGCTAATATCATGGCCTTCATGCAACTGTAGTAGGGTAAGAGGCACTCCAATGTGGTTGTTAAAATTTCCTTGGGTACAAAGCACGTTATTGTTTTGGCGAAGAACTGCATGAAGGAGTTCTTTCGTGGTGGTTTTTCCATTACTTCCCGTAATACCGATGATGGGAATATGGAATTTATTTCGATGGAAATTCGCCAGTTTTTGAAGAAAATGCAGGGTGTCTTCTACAAAAAACAATTGCTTTTCATCCGATTGCTTCGAATCTGAAGTTATTACGTATTTAGCTCCCGCACGGAGTGCATCACGGGCGAATGCATTGGCATCGAAGCGTTCACCTTTGAGGCAAATGAACAGGCAGTTTGGGGTAAGCGCTCGGGTATCAGTGCAAACACCGGTGGTTTGATAGAAAAGATCGAACAAATGTTGCATAAAAAAGTCCCGTTTACACGGGACTAAAGATAGTTAATCTAAACGTTGCTTACTTACGACGACGTTTTTTGAAGTTCATGTTGCGTTGATCTCCCAAACGGTCCATGGCGCATCGGAAACCGATGGTTGCGCTCGTTTTATCTTGGTCTAAGAACCGGCGATTTCCAGCGGACAACCAGTAGGCACGATCCGCCCAAGACCCTCCTTTGTAAACTTTTGATTTGTCGGAGATCAAGGTAGTAGGCCAACCGGAAGACGTTGGGGATAAAAGGTTCCCCTGTAAGTCACGGTTTTCATGTTCGCTTTGGTACACTGTATTTTTTGCACTGAGAAGTCCGTTATTGATGTCGCTGATACGCTTTTGATTGTTGTAGAAAATAGAAGACTCTAAATCGCCATCTAAATAATCGATGTAGTCGTCTTTTCTATAATTTAATCGACCGATATTTTCTTCTTCGGTAACGTTTCTCCAACGTTGTTTTCCACGAGATTCTATGGTATATTCAGAAAGTCCATTTCGCAAATTAAGCAACCAAGTGGTGATGGTTTGGTCTACTTGATAATTCGGGAATCGTGTACCAAGATATGATTTGTCTTCTGCAGATGTAGGTTTTTCTTGATCGAAAATGGATTTAAATTCCCCCTCTTCAGGATTACCTTGGTCATCAAATCTCTTTAGAAAAACTCCAGCTTTTTCAATTTTCGCTTTTCCATCACCTCCAAAATCACTTTGAATCACTTCCTTACTACGAATATCTTCATTTAACAATTCCGTCATGGTTTTGGAACCGAACAACGCTGCTTCGATGTAAGCAGAGGATTTTACCGTGTTACCTTTATTGTATAGAAATATTGCTGTGTCTAAAAGTGCATTTATATCATCTAAAACCTGGAATTTCGCTTTATCAGACTCTGAATACATTTTGTTGTTTGCGGTGTAATATTGACTTAAGCTATTGAATTTATACTTTCTAGGATCTTGATTCGAATTAATTTTAACACCCGAAGATATACTATTAACGTATGGATTAAAATCGGATCTGTTACCCACTACTTTAAATGGCATTCTGAAAAATTCAGAACCAATGGTGAAAACTAAACTTCCGGTATCTCCTGGTGCTGGTGTGAATTTAGTGAATTCAATGGTGTAGACAGAATCACCGATGTTTCTAATCACCGTTGCTCCGGGAACGGTATTAGCCCAAGAACCTTTAGCACCTTTGTTTGCATTAAGCAGTGTTTGATACATCGCAGCACCTTTTAATGATTTAACATCAAAACGCATGGTGTCTCCTACGGCAACATAATTATATCCATTGTTGAATTGGTATTTACCA
>RFQF01000093.1 GCA_009925805.1 Flavobacteriia bacterium
AGACACCTGGGACTCGTTGCTTTTTAAGGAAACATTGGTGGAACGTTTATTTCCTTCGAAATCCAAGCCGACATTCAGATTTTCAACCGGCATTTCGCTGCAGTTTTTTACACGAAAAAACAATTTAATGGGTTGCCCGGGTTTATGCACCGGCTCTTCAGTCCAAAGGGAGTCAATGGTTCTGTTTTCCATTTTTTGAGGAATTATTTGAAGGACATGATTTTCCACCGGCATTGGAAGCATATTGGGTTTGTACGCAGCTAAGTCCGAGGTGCAGGTTTGAAAATCGGAAACCAGAATGCGTTGTACGGAAGCAATTTTTCCGATTTCGCGGTGGTATCGCGTAATATATTCGTCTTGAAAAGTCAATACAGTTCCGAGGTGCCGTGGTGTTCGGTTGAGTTGAACTTCATCCAAGTACCGAAACGCCGTGGCTTTGGTATGGAGTTTTCGTTCGATTCCGGATAAAGCATTGGTGCAGATAATGAAGCGCATTTTTGAATTCGCCTCATTGATGATACGTTTTGAAATTTCTTTGCTTTCGGATAGGAGAGACCCTTCCACGCCTTTGGCACTCATTGAATAGGAATTATCGAGGTAAATTAGGGTAACAGGAATTCCATCTTTGGCTGGACCCTTACCTTTAAACATTGGTTGGGCAAAGGCGAAAATTAAAGCAGAAATTAACAGTAGACGAAAAGCGAGAATTAACCAACGCTTCAAATTTTTTACCGATTTTTTTTCTTGCTCTTGTTGCTTGATGTATTTCAACGAGGGGAAGTAAAATCGTTTGTGTCTTCTGAAATAAAATAAATGAATCAGAATGGGAATTGCAAGCAGGATCAAAAACCAAAGGTACTCGGGATGTACAAACGACATATTTCAAAAATACGAATAATCTGTAAACGGAAGGACAAAAAAAAGCCTCGACACTTCGAGGCTAAAGATTATTTAATGGCTTCCCAACGCTTTTTGAGATCGGCTGATTTTGCTTCATCCCCAAGCATATAATACACTTTCCATCCAATATCCAATCCCGTTTTGTCGGAAGGATTTTTTTCTAAAAAGGCATCAAGATACCGCGGAATACGGTTCATGATTTCCGAGGCTTGTTTTTCAATCTTGGGAATATTCGGATCCTTTGGTTTTAATTCCGAGGCAGAATTCGACAAATCCCTTGACCAATTAAACATGAAGGTGCAGTACTGATAGATAGATTCCGCATACAAGGGATCAATGGTAAGTGCCTTTAAAAAAGCGGCTTCTGCACGATCGTTTTGTTTTAATTCCATTAAGGAAGTCCCGAGCACTACGAAAAGGGATTTATTCGTAGGGTCCATCGTTGTAGCCTCATTCAAAAATTTTTCGGTGGAGGCCATATCGTTTTTCTGCAGGTTGAGGTTAATGAGGGAAATTAAAATGTCAATGTCTTTCGGCATCGTTTCGTACACCATTTTACCCAAACTATCCGCTTGAGCAAATTTCTTTTGGAATATCAAGGTATCAATGGAGCGAACCAACGAAAGCTTGGTATTTGTTGATGCATCTTCGTAGGTTTCATTGACCAGTTTCGCTATTTCATAGGCCGTCATAAACATCATTGTGGCCTCAGGATAGTTTTTTGCGGTGAATAGGCTCAAACCCGTATTGAAATAAAACCCTGTTTTTTGATTAATGAATTCCTTAATGTCATCTTTTTCCGATTTAGCTTTCGGGGCATTTAGAATCGTACTAAAACTTTGTTTAACCACACGTTCATAGGAAGAAATTTGTGCAGTGTCCGGTTCCTTACCCTTAACCGCGGCTTCAACCATGGCGCATTCCATGAGGCCATAATATATTTTCCCTCGATATTTATGCATGTCCAAAGCGTTGGCTGTTTCCGTATTAACCGCCGCTAAATCAATAGCTGCTTTGGCTGAAGACAAGGCTTTTTTGTTGGATTCCATATCTCCCATCAGTGGGACATATTTTTTTAAGGCGTTATGGGCGTCCGTTACATTGGATTTTTGCGCCCAAAAACTGGCTAAAAAGCACGCTAAAATTACGGTGGATAGAATTTTCATGGTTAGATATTATTCGTTATCATTAGGTTCTTCTTCTATTTCTGAAGGGTCTTCCGGTTCATCAACATTCATGCCCTCATTACTCAAAACTTCGCCTTGATTATCCGCGACCATGATTTCTTCATCTTCGTCGGGTTCTTCACTTTTAGGAACGCGGGCAATCGCTGCAATTTCGGAATTATTTTTCAAATTAATCAATTTTACCCCTTGAGCAGCTCTACCCATGGTACGAATGGTGTCCACATGCATGCGTATAATAACGCCCTGTTTCGTGATGATCATTAAATCGTCCTCATCCACCACATTTTGAATCGACAACAGTTTTCCAGTCTTTTCCGTAATGTTAATGGTTCGAACCCCTTTTCCACCGCGGTTCGTGATGCGGTATACCGGTTCCTTATCCTCGGGATCGTTCAGATACGTGCGTTTTCCAAATCCTTTTTCCGAAACCACCAGAATGGTAGAGAAAATATCATCTACGCATATCATTCCGATCACTTCATCCCCTTCGTTTACCAAGGAAACCCCCCGAACTCCTGAGGCATTTCTTCCCATTGGACGAACTTTAGCCTCATTAAATCGAATGGCTCTTCCGGAAGCAGTGGCTAAAACGATTTCATTGCTGCCATTGGTCAGTTTTGCCTCCAATAGCTCATCGTTTTCCCGAATTCCTATGGCATTGATACCGTTGGTTCTTGGACGGGAATAAGCCTCTAAGGACGTTTTTTTAATCACCCCTTGCTTGGTGCACATGATGATGAAATTGTTGTTGATGTATTCCTGATCCGTTAGGTCTTGAACTTTCACATAAGCCTTCACTTTATCGTCCTGAGGAATCTGGATCAAGTTCTGGATTGCACGCCCTTTGGCTAATTTGTTGCCTTCCGGGATTTCGTAAACGCGCATCCAAAAACAACGACCTTTTTCCGTAAAGATTAACAAGTAATTATGGTTAGTCGCCATGAACAAATGCTCCAAAAAGTCTTTGTCACGCGTAGTAGAACCCTTGGACCCCATTCCACCACGGTTTTGGACCTTGTATTCGCTCAGGTTAGTGCGTTTGATATACCCGGCATGCGAAATCGTTACTACCACTTCATCATCGGCAATGAGGTCTTCCATCCGCATTTCCGAGGCGCCATATTCAATTACGGACCGTCGCGCATCACCGTATTTGGCTTTAACCTCCATCAATTCATCCTTGATGATTTGCATTCTGCGCTCTTCTTTGTCCAGAATGTCTTTTAAGTCCGCAATGAGTTTCATTAAATCATCGTACTCACTGCGCAATTTATCTTGCTCCAGTCCGGTCAGTTGCCGTAGACGCATATCGACAATGGCACGAGTCTGAATCTCGCTCAAGCCGAATCGCTCCGAAAGGCGTTCGCGTGCATGGTCGGGACTGTCCGAAGTTTTAATGATTTCAATGACTTCGTCGATGTTATCCGAGGCAATGATGAGCCCTTCTAAAATATGGGCACGCTCTTCTGCTTTTCGCAATTCATAACGGGTTCTACGCACCACCACATCGTGCCGAAACAGGATGAACTGGTCGATGATTTCACGCAAGTTGAGTAAGCGCGGACGACCGTCAACTAAACAGATGTTGTTTACGGAAAAAGAGGTTTGCAGCGCAGAGTATTTAAATAGCTTGTTTAATACGACATTCGCGATTGCTTCACGTTTAATTTCAAACACAATGCGCATTCCGTTACGGTCGGATTCATCGCGCAAGTCGGAAATTCCTTCAATTTTTTTATCGTTGACTAATTCGGCAATTTTTTTAATCATTTCGGCCTTATTCACCTGGTAAGGAATCTCTGTTACCACGATTTGCTCCCGACCTTGAACCTCCTCGATTTCCGCCTTACCCCGAAGTACAATCCTACCTCTGCCTGTTAGCAACGCGTCGCGAACCCCCTCGTATCCGTAAATAATTCCTCCGGTTGGGAAATCAGGCGCTTTAACCAGCGTTAACAGCTGTTCATCGCTCAACTCCTTATCGTCAATCACCGCTACGATTCCATCAATCACTTCCGATAAATTATGGGGAGCCATATTCGTGGCCATTCCTACGGCAATTCCCGCAGCGCCGTTCACTAAAAGGTTGGGTATTTTGGTGGGAAGGACACTAGGTTCCTCCAAACTATCGTCGAAATTCGGCTTAAAATCTACCGTTTCTTTGTCGAGATCCTCCAACATATCTTCGGCGATTTTTTTGAAACGCGCCTCCGTGTAACGCATTGCGGCAGGAGAGTCTCCGTCCACGCTGCCAAAATTTCCTTGTCCATCGACTAGGGGATAGCGCAGGGACCAATCTTGCGCCATCCGAACCATGGTGTCATACACCGAACTATCGCCATGCGGGTGGTATTTCCCTAAAACTTCTCCAACAATACGTGCGGATTTTTTGTACGGGCGATTGGAAAGAACTCCTAAGTCCTGCATTCCGTAAAGTACTCTTCGGTGCACAGGCTTGAAACCGTCGCGAACGTCTGGTAGGGCACGTGACACAATAACCGACATCGAATAATCGATGTAGGCAGATTTCATTTCATCCTCAATGTTTATCTGTATAATTCTCTCTCCTTCTGGCATATTTTATTCTAACTACGTGGGTTTAATTCAGTCAGCAAAGGTAAGGAAATCTTGATGTTAATTTGGTGTTAAGTGGGTATTTTACGAACAAAAAACAGCCAAAAATGTGAATAAAAAGTTTTTTTAATCGATCCTTCCTTGGATAACGTATTTACTTGCGTGACGAGCAAGATTTAAGTTTATATTTGTAAAATTTTAGTTCATTCATGGAGGCCAAGTTTTCTGCGGGAGTTAAGAATTTATTGAAGGTAAGTAAGGAAGAGGCAATTCGCTTGAAGAACGAATATGTGGCTCCTGAGCACTTTTTAATTGCCATAATAAAGTCGGATGAAGCAAAAGCCCATTCGCTGCTTAAAGAGTTTGATGTTCCCTTTGAAGCAATGTTATTAGAATTGGAGCGAATCTTGGCGAAGTCAGCTCAAGGAACCCTTTTTCAACCAAACCCAATTCCTTTACTGAAGCAATCGGAAAACATTCTAAAACAATCGTTCCTGGAATCCAAAGTGTTTAAGTCAAAAATCATTGGTACGGAGCATATTTTGTTAACCATGCTCAAATATGAAGACAGTGCCGCATGCCAAATACTCAACAAGCATGGAATTGTATATGAAAATTTAAAAGATGAATATATGTCAATGAATAAAAATTATACTGCGCCTAAAGCGGAATTTCCGGGAAGTCGGGAAGAGGATGAAGACGGAGGAGGAATTCCGAAAAAACCGAGTGATTCAAAATCGAAAACCCCGGTATTGGATAACTTCGGACGCGATCTCACTAAACTCGCCGAATTAGGGAGATTGGATCCCATCGTTGGACGTGAGAAAGAAATTGAGCGTGTAAGCCAGATTCTTTCGCGCCGTAAAAAGAACAATCCTATACTCATTGGTGAACCGGGGGTTGGAAAAAGCGCTATCGCCGAAGGATTGGCTTTGCGCATCGTGCAACGCAAAGTTTCGAGAATTTTGTTCGAAAAACGGGTAGTATCCCTGGATCTTGCCTCCTTAGTGGCGGGCACCAAATACCGAGGACAATTTGAGGAGCGGATGAAAGCGGTGATGCAAGAACTCGAGAAAAATCCCGATGTGATCTTGTTCATCGATGAAATTCATACCATTATTGGGGCTGGAGGAGCCAGCGGTTCCTTAGACGCTTCCAACATGTTCAAGCCGGCACTCGCTCGAGGAGAACTTCAAGCGATTGGAGCTACTACCCTGGATGAGTATCGTCAGTATATTGAAAAAGACGGGGCTCTGGAGCGACGCTTTCAGAAAGTAATTGTAGAGCCAACCAACATTGAGGAAACTATTCAGATTTTGAATAACATCAAAGAACGCTACGAGGAACATCACATGGTGCAATACACGCCTGAAAGCATCGAGGCGTGTGTTAAATTAACGGAGCGCTACATCACGGATCGGCATTTACCCGATAAAGCCATTGATGCTTTGGATGAAGTTGGATCTCGTGTACACATTACCAACATTAATGTGCCTCAAGAAATTTTGAACATTGAGCAGGAAATTGAACAAATTAAGGTGCGTAAGGGCGAAGTAATTAAAGCCCAGCAGTTTGAACGTGCCGTAGAATTGCGGGATGCAGAACGAAAACTCGGAGAAAAACTGGAATTGGAAAAAAAGAAATGGGAGGAAGCCTCAAAAAATAACCGAATTACCATTACGGAAGAAAATGTGGCCGAGGTCGTTTCCATGATGAGCGGCATTCCGTTGACGAAAGTTTCACAATCAGAAACGGGGAAATTGGTCAACATGGCGGATGCGCTGAAAGGTAAAGTGATCGGACAAGATGAAGCCGTGAATAAGGTAGTTAAAGCGATTCAACGCAATCGTGCAGGATTGAAGGATCCGAATAAACCCATTGGTTCCTTCTTTTTCTTGGGACCAACAGGGGTGGGAAAAACCCAATTAGCGAAAGTTTTGGCGAAATACCTGTTTGATACCGAAGACGCCCTGATTCGCATTGATATGTCGGAATACATGGAGAAATTTAGCATTTCTCGATTGGTCGGTGCGCCTCCAGGATATGTAGGTTATGAAGAAGGAGGACAGCTTACCGAAAAAGTACGCAGAAAACCTTACTCCATTATCTTGCTGGATGAAGTTGAAAAAGCACACCCGGATGTGTTCAATCTTCTCCTTCAGGTGTTGGATGATGGTCACATGACGGACGGTCTGGGACGAAAAATTGATTTTAAGAATACCATTCTTATTATGACCTCGAACATTGGAGCACGTCAGCTACAAGACTTCGGAACAGGAGTCGGTTTTGGAACCAAGGCAAAGGAAGAATCGAAAGACGAGAATTCTAAAGGAGTGATTCAAAATGCGCTTCGCAAAGCCTTTTCTCCTGAATTCTTAAATCGTGTAGACGACATGATTATGTTCCGAACCTTGGAGCGCGAAGACATTCATAAAATCATTGACCTGGAGTTGGATAAATTATACAAGCGAATTCAGGATTTGGGATATTTTTTAGAACTCACCGAAAAAGCCAAAGATTTTATTGTAGAGCGCGGGTATGATGAGAAGTTTGGGGCAAGACCGTTAAAACGAGCAATCCAAAAATTCATCGAAGATCCACTCGCTGAAGGGATCATTAATCAAAACCTGAACGAAGGGGATAAGGTGATTATGGACCGTGAGGAAGGAAAGGATGAATTAACTGTACAATTCAAAAAAGGGAAATCCAAGAAAACGGATTCTTCCAAAGATAAACCGGAAGCATAGCGAACTCTAAAGGTGCGAACAAGGGGCTAAGGCCCCTTTTTTATTGCCTTTATACTTTAGCAATGGTTTCGCTCATGTATTCGCCGGCCTTGAGTTTGCCTACGATGCGTGAAAAAGCGTCGATCGTATAGCGTACATCCTCCAAAGTGTGAACAGCCGTTGGGATGAGACGCAGAATAATCATGCCTTTTGGAACAACTGGATAAACCACCATCGAACAAAAGATGTTGAAGTTTTCTCGTAGGTCGTAAATCAAGTTGGTGGATTCGGGAATGGATCCGTTAAGATAAACAGGCGTTACGCACGAGTTGGTTGGGCCAATTTCAAAACCGGCATTTTTTAATCCGGATTGCAGTGCGTTGGTAATTTCCCAAAGTTGACTTTTAAATTCAGGTTTGTTACGTATTAATTCCAAGCGTTTTAACGCTCCAGCAACCAAGGGTAGGGGCATGGCTTTGGCGAAAATTTGCGACCGCATGTTGTAACGGAGGTATTCAATGACTTGGGCATCACT
>RFQF01000094.1 GCA_009925805.1 Flavobacteriia bacterium
TTTTACCTTCCCTTATCACCTTAGGCGCTATGTTGGTCTTCGTTCCAGCGATTCTGACGCAAGGAAGTTATAAAATAGTGCGCTTCGATCGTGATTTTTTACCTTTTTATTTTCAACTCAAAAGCGGATCGGTTACCGTCGAAGAGGGTTCTGATATTCCGGTAAGGGTGACTTTGGTTGGCCAACGCATTCCTGAGAAAGTCTATTTAGTTACAGCTGAGGGAAAGTTTCTAATGCATCGTTCTTTAAAAAATCAACATGAATTCGCGATGCACAAAGTGACGAGTTCTGGAACTTTTTATTTTGAAGCGAACGGTTATCAAAGCGCACATTTTTCATATAAAGTAACGGGAAAAAGTGTTTTGGGTAAGTTGAGTTTATCCGTGGTTTACCCAAGTTATTTGAAACGAAAGAATGAGTTTATCAGTAATTCGGGAGATATTTCGGTACCGGAAGGCACTACCTTGGTATGGAAGGGTACGGCAAACAATTGTCAACGAATTCATCTTATGGCCGGAAAGGATGCCGCAGTTTTTGATAAAGCCGATTTTCAATTCTCAAGTAAGGTAGGAAGCTCCACGGATCTTTCGATTCGATTAGTGAATAAATTCAATGCCAAGGTGGATTCAACCAAGCACCATATTACTGTAATAAAAGATGAATACCCGCAAATTTCGCTAATGGAGGTGAACGACAGTATCCAAGAAGGAGTTAAGTACTTTAACGGTCAGGTGGGGGATGATTATGGTTTAACTTCCCTTCGGTTTTGTTATACAATTATCCGAAAAGGGAAGGAACTGAAACGCGTCAATATGCCCGTATCGTTTACTGGTGGTATGAAAAGCGCTTTTTCTTTAGCGGTAGATTTTCGTAGAGAATCGGTTCAATTAGAAGATAAAATCGAGTATTATTTTGCCGTTACCGATAACGATGGTGTCAACGGTAAAAAAACTTCGCGCAGCACCCTTGGACAGTACAGTTTACCCGATTTACAGGAGTTAAACCGGGATCGTGATGCGGACCAAGCAAAAACGGCAAAAGATCTGGAAAAGGTTATGGAAAAAACGCGAACCTTTGAACAATCTGTGGAAAAGCTCAAACGCGATATAAATAATACGAAAGCCAAAGATTGGAATAACAAGCAGCAGATTCAGCAATTGAAAGAGGAGCAAAAAAGCTTGAGTCGTGCGTTAGAGCAAATTAAAAATCAAATCGAACAGTCGACGCAAGATAAGAATCAATTGTCGGAAATCGATAAAGAGTTGTTGGATAAACAGGAAATGATACAAAAGCTGCTGGATGAGGTCATGGATGAAGAATTGAAGAAGTTATTGGATGATATTGAAAAGCTTTTCAACGAGCGCGCAGACATGGAATTGAAGAAGGAAATGGATAAACTAGACCAAACTTCGGAAAATATGAGTAAGCAGTTGGATCGTACCTTGGAAATGCTTAAGAAACTGCAAGTGAATGAACGCATTGATGATATTGAAAAAGAGTTGAAGGAAACGGCGAAGTTGCAAGAGGAATTGAACCAAAAAATGGACGATAAATCCCTGAACAAAGAGCAGTTGTTAGAGCAGCAAAACGAGGTGAATCGTCGATTCGATTCGATTCAAAAAAAGCTGGATGAAACCAAAGAGTTGAACAAGGAATTGTCGTCTCCAATGAATTTAGAAAATACAAAAGCTTTGGAACAATCGATTGATAATCAATTGAATAACGCTAAAGAGGAATTAAGCAACAATAAAAAAAGCAAGTCGAAAGAGTCCCAACAGCAAGCGGCGGATCAAATGGAGCAATTAGCAGAGCAACTGAATCAACAACAGGAAACGAGCAATCAGCAGCAAGCCGAGGAGGATATGGAGTTGTTACGAAGGATTTTAGAAAGCTTAATGGTGCTGAGTTTTGATCAGGAGAATTTAATCAATGAGTTTAAACGGGTTAGTTTTTCGGACCCGAAATACCGTAAATTGGGACGAGAACAAATCCGAATTAACCGTGAAACAGCAACAGTAAAGGATAGCTTGCTGGCGCTTGCGAAGCGGCAGCCTAAAGTGGCCAGTTTCATTGATAAGGAGTTAAATGAGATAGATTTTTCACAGAGCAACGCTGTGGAAGCGATCGATGATCACCGTAAGGAGGATATTTTCACCAGTGAACAGTTTGTAATGACGTCTTACAACAATTTGGCGTTGTTGCTGAATGAAGCGCTGCAGCAAATGCAGGCGGATGCCCAATCTTCGCAGCCGAGTAGTGGAAGCTGCAGTAAACCAGGAAAAGGTAAACCAAAGCCCGGAAGTGTATCATCAGGGGATATGAAAGAAATGTTGAAGAAACAACTAGAAAAAATGCAAAAAGGGCAAAATCCGGGAGGAAGTAAGCCTGGAGATAAAGAAGGAAATGCTCCTGGTATGAAACCGGGTTCTCAGGGAATGAACATGCTTGGTCTGGGTAATAAAGAAATTGCCAAAATGGCTGCGGAACAAACGGCTATACGCCAACGCCTCGAACAATTGAAAAATGAAATGAACAAGGATGGATCGGGTGCGGGAAATCAATTGAATCCATTGTTGAAAGAACTTGAGGAACAAGAAAAAGCGTTAATCAATCAACGGGTAGATAATGCCATGGTTAAAAGGCAACAGGATATATTGACCCGTCTTTTAGAAAGTGAGAAAGCACTCATGGAACGCGGATACGAAGAACAACGGGAATCGAAATCAGGAAAAGACCAGAACAATAGTAACCTTATTGAAATTAAAGAGTACAACAAAACAACCCTTCATCAGATTGAACTACTGAAAGTGGTGGACCCGGCCTTGAATAACTATTATAAAAATAAGGCAGAAGGGTATTTTAATTTGGTGGAATAAATTTTGGAGCATGAATTTAGAACTAACGTGTATACTTGAAACCTCTTTACCCTCCTCATTAACCTCTATTGCAGAAGTTGAAAACCTGATAGAACAGGTATGTGCTGATTTGAACGTTTCAGAGGATGTTTTTGGGAATATTTTAATTTCAGTAACCGAAGGCGTAAACAATGCAATCATGCATGGGAATGGATTAAACACAGACTTGAAGGTTCATTTTAGTGTGTTAAATAATGGCTCTTGGATCTGTTTTAGGATTCAAGATCAAGGAAGAGGGTTTGATTTTGAAAACATCCCTGATCCGACAGCGCCCGAAAATTTATTAAAGGAAAACGGACGAGGGGTCTTTCTAATGAAAAGCCTCTCAGATGATCTTACCTTTGAACAAAACGGAACAGTGGTAAACATCTTATTTGCTCGATGATAGGTTTTTCGTTTTATTCGCACGAGTTCAATAATTTACCTCTTGAGGAATTAGAAAAAGCTATTCCTCAGATTATTACACAGGAAGGGAAAGAGCAAGGGGATATTACGGTAATTTTTTGTACGGACGAAGATATACTCGTGTTAAATCAAGAGCATTTATCGCACGATTTCTATACAGACATCATCACGTTTGATTATTCCAACGATGCGTATATTTCCGGTGATTTGTTTATTTCAATAGACAGAGTAATGGAAAATGCAGCAGAACACCATGTATCGATGGAACACGAACTCTACCGCGTGGTTTTTCATGGAGTGCTCCATTTGTTGGGGTATAACGATAAAACAGAGGAGCAAATAGTCGTGATGCGGTCCAAGGAAAACGCGTATTTAACGCAACTGTTTCACGTGAAACACGACGGGTTTGCATGATAGACACCTATGACATCATTGTAGTTGGAGCAGGTCACGCAGGGTGTGAAGCAGCACATGCGGCAGGCCTTTTAGGTAGTCGGGTTTTATTGATTACCATGAATATGAACACCATTGCTCAAATGAGTTGTAACCCAGCCATGGGGGGTGTGGCTAAAGGCCAGATCGTACGAGAAATTGATGCCTTGGGTGGGGGTTCCGGAATAGTAAGCGACAAAAGCGCACTGCAATTTCGTATGCTCAACTGTTCTAAAGGCCCAGCCATGTGGTCACCACGCACCCAAAACGACCGCATGATGTTCGCTGCTTCGTGGCGTTATTTGTTGGAACAAAATAAAAATGTTGATTTTTGGCAGGACATGGGAACGGGTATAATTGTGGAGAACCATGAAGTGCGGGGAGTAAAAACAAGCTTAGGAATTGATATTTACGCACCGGCGGTAGTATTAACGAATGGCACCTTTCTTAATGGTATAATTCATCTTGGAGAAAAACAATTCGGCGGCGGAAGAGTTGGGGAAAAAGCGTCCAAAGGAATAACTGAAGATTTGATTAAGCTCGGTTTTGAATCCGGAAGAATGAAAACAGGTACCCCTCCTCGAGTGGATGGACGTAGCCTGAATTATGCCCTTATGGAGGCACAACCGGGAGACGATGCCCCGGGTAAGTTTAGTTTTTGGGATACGAAGCCGTTAACATATCAGCTTCCGTGCTATATTACCTATACAAACCCACAAACCCACGAGCTTTTGCGAACAGGATTCGATCGTTCCCCTATGTTCAACGGTGCAATCCAAAGTACAGGACCAAGATATTGTCCAAGCATTGAAGATAAAATTAATCGATTTGCCGATCGAGATAGGCACCAGATTTTTGTAGAACCGGAGGGTTGGAATACCGTTGAAATATACGTAAATGGGTTCAGTACGTCCCTTCCTGAAGATGTGCAAGTTAAGGCGATTAAGTCGATCCCTGGGTTTGAACAAGCTAAGCTATTTCGTCCAGGCTATGCCATTGAATACGATTATTTCCCACCTACCCAACTTAAACATACCCTGGAAACGAAGCGGATCGACGGCTTGTATTTTGCCGGTCAAATAAATGGTACCACAGGCTATGAAGAAGCGGCTTGCCAAGGATTGATGGCAGGGATTAATGCCCATTTAAAACTGAAAAACCAGGAGCCTTTTATTCTTCAACGAAGCGATGCCTACATCGGTGTTTTAATCGATGATTTAGTAACTAAAGGAACTAAAGAACCCTACCGGATGTTTACAAGCAGGGCAGAGTATCGGATTCTTTTACGTCAGGATAATGCCGATTTGCGCCTGGCTCATCAAGCCGCCAAATTGGGATTATTGAGTGATGCCCAACGGCGCCAAGTCGAAGCGAAAGAGGCCTCGGTTTCCAACCTAAAAAGCATGCTGCGTTCAACAGGAATAACCCCCGATCAAATCAATCATCGTTTGTTATTAATCGACTCTTCTCCGATTCAACAACAAGTTAAGCTGTCCTCCTTAATTACCCGACCAGGGGTGGACTTGAATATGTTAGAACAAGAGAGTATCGAATTACATAATTATTTACAGGCGCAAAATTTTAGCGAAGAAGCAAAAATGCAAACCGAAATACAGTTGAAGTATGAAGGGTATATCGAACGGGAGGAAGAAAATGCGGCTAAAATGCTTCGCTTGGAAAAGGTGGGCATTCCCGAGGATTTGGATTTTCAACAGTTGAAAAGCCTAAGCACCGAAGCAGTGGAAAAATTGAAACAGGTTCAACCAACCACTATCGGTCAGGCTTCCCGTATTTCGGGTGTGTCTCCAAGCGATATTTCTGTATTGTTAATTTATTTGGGAAGATAAAATCCATTTTTATGCGTTTTAAGGCGGTTGAATTATAGAAAAGGTAAAATACCCTTAACCATGCGTAATTACGCGGATAAAACACAACTATTGAGGTCGTTTTTTTCGTAGTTTTATCAAAATTCACGAATGAAGGTTTTTTTTGTAGATCGGGTACATCCGATTTTAGCGGAGCGCTTGAGCAAGCATCAGTTTGATTGCATCGATGCAAGTATTCTGTCCTTAGAAGAATTTCAAGCCTTAGGAAATCAAGTGGAGGGAATGGTGATTCGCGCTCGCTTTATGCTAAGTGAAGCCGTATTGTCTCATTTTCCTAAATTATCGTTCATTGCTCGATCGGGTTCCGGTTTGGAAAACATCGACCAAGGGTATTGTAAACGAAAAGCAATCACCCTGTTCAACTCTCCAGAAGGAAACCGGACCGCCGTGGCGGAACACGCTTTGGGCATGCTGTTAGCTTTGATGAATAAATTTCCGCAAGCACAGGCGCAACTGAACAACGGATTGTGGCGAAGAGAAGAGAATCGTGGGGAAGAATTGAATGGAAAAACCGTCGGAATCATCGGTTACGGAAATAATGGAAGGGCCTTCGCTAAATTATTGAAAGGGTTTGATGTTAAAATTCTTGCCTACGATAAATATATTAAGGGATTTGGAGACAGTCAAGTACAAGAAAGCACCCTGCATGCGCTGTTCGAACAAGCCGACGTCGTTTCGTTACATATTCCTCAAAATAAGGAAACGCGTGCTATGGTCAATACGTCGTTCTTCCAATCGTTCTCAAAACCCATTTATTTTCTGAACCTTTCCCGTGGGAAAATTGTGGTCACCGAGGATTTGGTTGAAGCGCTTAAATCGGGTAAAATTAAAGCGGCTGGCCTCGACGTCTTGGAGTATGAATCCAAGGACTTTGAGGTGTTGCGAAATGAAAATACTTCCGAATGCATGGATTATTTGATTCAATCACATCGAGTAATCCTAACCCCCCATGTCGGGGGGTGGACTAAAGAGAGTTATTTCAAGTTAAGTTCTATACTGGCCGACAAAATTCTAGCCCATTTTTCGACTCATTGAACCATTAATTTGGCGCTGTAAATAAACCCGTTACCCGTTAGTTGTAAAGTATACAAACCACTGGCAACATCCATAGGTAGTGCATTAAGTAATGCTGATTCCCGGTGCAAAATCAATTTTCCCTGAGCATCATACAACCGAAATTCTACGGGAAACGGAAGGTTTTTCACAAAAAGTACCTGTTGATCCAAGGGATTGGGGTAGATCATTACTTGACTTAACGGATTGGAAGGGTCTTGAATTCCTGCATTTGCTACGTATTTTTGACCATCGGTGCTTTGGGTAGCCGTTAATCCCGCGGTATTGGTGGATTTGACGTTTCCATAATACGTAGTTCCATTGAGTGGATTGGCTAAAGTATGAGAATAACTGGTGCTGAGGTTCATATTCATCCAATTCAACACATTGGTGCTTCCCGAGGCTGTTCCCAAGGAAAGCTCATACAACGATATTCCCGAATGGGGGTCGTTCGAGGACCAATTCGTTTTCAAAGAAGATGTGTGGAAGGTGTCAATATCTACGGACGTTCCGTCGTTGCATGAGGTGAAAACGGGGGCGGTCCAATCTACCTGAACCGTTTGCTCGTAGCCATTCGACCAATTATCGGAGGAATCCATCGCTATCATTCGAATAACTCCGGAGGGTTGTTGATTATCGCTTTGATAAAACAGTTCTTTGTTTGTTCCAACGCTCACAAGCTCTTGCAATGCATGCGCTTTGTAGACAAATAAATTGTCAAAGTCAACCGTGCATGCCCCTGATCGAAGGGAAATAGAATTTCCTTGACTGAGTGGATTCGCATCGTGCCATGTAGCAACAAGGACATTGTTCGTGTACACGATAATGTTGCCTGTGCTGTAAGCATAAATTACTTTGATGTCGTACCATTGATTGGGAACCATGGTTACGGGAGCTTCATATTGCAACGTAAACACATCGTTGGTTACTTTATAAATCTGTACCTTATCCGTTTCTTCGCGAAAAAACACAAAATAGGAGTTACCTCGATTCGCTAAAGTTGGATCACTGCAGAAGAAATGCATTCCTGCACGTTGATTGGCGTTGGTGGACGTGATGCGTTGTTTCCAAGCATAAAGATAGGTTTCTTGTTGATTTTG
>RFQF01000095.1 GCA_009925805.1 Flavobacteriia bacterium
GGCACACATCTGTTGCATTGCGAGCACAATCCCACATTTTACGGCCAAGCTCCTGAACCGATTGCGAAAAACTTGCAGGAACTGGCTGGCTACATTAAAACGCATCAAACTATTGATTGTGCCTTGGCCACAGACGGGGATGCAGACCGCATCGGACTATACGATAGCCGAGGTGAATTTGTAGATTCCCATCACATCATCTTGTTGCTGATTCATTACCTTGTGAAATACAAGGGCATGTCGGGAAAAGTGGCCATAGCCTTTAGCGTTACCCCACGCGTATATAAAATGTGCGAACACTACGGATTAGCGCACACCACGACAAAAATTGGATTTAAAGAGATTGCAGCAATCATGGTAGAAGAAGATGTTTTGTTGGGAGGTGAGGAATCCGGGGGAATTGCCGTGAAAGGGCATATTCCTGAACGCGACGGAATTTGGATGGGCCTAATTTTATGGGAGTTCATGGCTAAATCCGGAAAAAGCTTAGAAGCGCTTATCGAAGAAGTGTATGCCATTGTGGGTCCTTTTAAATTTGAACGCAACGACTTGCACATTACGGAGGAATTAAAACAGAAAATCCTTAAAAACTGCCAAGAAAACAAGTACACCTCCTTTGGGAAATACCAAGTTCAAGAGCGAAAGACCACCGACGGGTTCAAGTACTTCCTGGATGCAGATCGATGGGTTATGATTCGCCCTTCGGGAACGGAACCCGTATTAAGAACCTATGCTGAAGCGCCCACCTTGGAAGAAGTACGCGAAATACTTAAGGCTACGGAAGAGACGATTTGTGGATAGAAATCAGAAGACATTAAGACATTAAGACATAAAGACGTTAAGACATGAGGAGAATAAAATCCTAAAGTCCAACTGTCCCAATGTCCCTAAAGACGCTAAGACACGAAGACATTAAGATATTAAGACGCTAAGACGTTAAGACATGAGGAGAATAAAGCCCTAAAGTCCAATTGTCCCATTGTCCCATTGTCCTATCGTCCCGATGTCCTAGCTTCTACCCCAACGCCACGTCCAAGACCATCATCACCACAAATCCTCCGATAAAACCAAGCACCGCCAAATCGGTGTATTTATCGCGCTGTGTTTCGGGAATAACTTCCTCTACCACCACAAAAATCATGGCACCGGCCGCGAAAGCCAAGGCGAATGGAAGTATAGGTTGAATGTAGA
The DNA here is from genome assembly GCA_009925805.1 of Flavobacteriia bacterium. Taxonomy (GTDB): domain Bacteria; phylum Bacteroidota; class Bacteroidia; order Flavobacteriales_D; family Crocinitomicaceae; genus UBA952. The sequence goes on from RFQF01000095.1 coordinate 1,192, forward strand.
TGACTGCCAAAGCCCCAATTACGCCTGCAATCGGTTCCACGATGGCGGAAAGCTGTCCGTACCAAAAGGCCTTAAACCGGCTTGCCCCTGCCCTTCGAAGCGGCATCGCTACAGCAAATCCTTCGGGGAAATTCTGAATCGCAATTCCAATGGCCAAGGCCACTGCAGCGCCAATCGTTGCTCCGCCCATACCGTTGGCAGCCGCTCCAAACAATACGCCAACCGCTAATCCTTCGGGGATGTTATGCAAGGTAATAGCAAGAACCAAAAGGGTCGTTTTATGCAGTTGTGTCTTTACCCCTTCCGACTCATGATCGTTAAAATTGATGTGCAAATGGGGCATTTTTTTATCCAAAAAATAAATAAATAAGGCCCCTACTAAAAAGCCCACGGCCGCTGGCATCCAAGGCATGGTGGGAAATAATTTTTCCGACATTTCAATGGAAGGATTCAGCAAGGACCAAAAACTTGCGGCCACCATGACCCCACCGGTAAAACCAAGCATCGCATCTAACACTCCTCGATGCATGGTTTTGAAGAAAAATACTAACGAAGCACCCGCAGCAGTAACCAACCACGTAAAAAGGGTAGCTAAAAGAGCAGCCCAAACAGGATGCAAGGAGGCGGTGTAGTCAATAATGGATTTCATTCGTACAAAAATACTTCAGATTTGGTTAACCATAGGAAAATCCTTAACTTTGAGTGGTTATACATGCCTATGAAACGATTTCTTCTCCTTACTTTTACCTTGTTTCTATTGTTGTTACAAGGATGCGGAAAAAAGAACGATACCATACTTCGGGTATACGTGGGCTACAACGGCCAACCGAAAACTGCAGCCAAAGTGGTCATTGACGGCGTAAAACAAAACCCACCTTACACACCCTTTGTGATGTCTGATTATACCGATATCAACGGTTTGGTAGATTTTAATTTAAACGATTACATCAAAGCTGGATCTTACGGAGGAAGCACGGTAGACTGCACGGTTTATTTGATTAAAAATTCGCCTCAAAGCGATACCATCAAAACCATTTACGTGGAAGGATTCAAAACCACAAAACAAACATTTCTTTTTTAGAAGATTCTTAATTCATCGCTTTCGCTTATTGTCTTTTCTTAACTTCGCCGGAATTATTTAATCATGGAAAAAAAGGCAACTACCCGAAAAGAGGACTATTCAAAATGGTACAATGATTTGGTGCATAACGCAGATTTAGCGGAGCACTCCGATGTCAAAGGTTGCATGATCATAAAACCTTATGGATATGCGATTTGGGAAAACATCCGTGATATCCTGGATCGAATGTTTAAAGAAACCGGCCATTCCAACGCATATTTCCCACTTTTCATTCCTAAATCCTACCTCAGCAAAGAGGCGAGTCACGTGGAAGGCTTTGCTAAAGAATGTGCAGTGGTAACGCATTACCGTCTAAGGGCTACCGCCGATGGCAAAGGGGTTGAAGTGGATCCCGATGCCAAGCTTCAAGAAGAACTCATTATTCGACCTACCTCGGAGACCATTATTTGGAATTCCTACCGAAATTGGATTCAATCCTACCGAGATTTACCCATCCTCATCAACCAATGGGCGAACGTAGTGCGTTGGGAAATGCGTACCCGACTCTTTTTACGCACCGCAGAGTTTTTATGGCAAGAAGGACACACCGCCCATGCCACCCAGGAAGAAGCCGTAGAAGAAACGGAACAAATGCTTCGGGTCTATGCAGATTTTGCCGAAAACTACATGGCGATGCCTGTCATCTTAGGAAGAAAAACCCCCAGTGAACGGTTCGCTGGAGCCGAGGACACGCTATGCATTGAAGCGATGATGCAGGACGGAAAAGCGCTTCAAGCAGGTACATCGCATTTTTTAGGTCAAAACTTCGCTAAAGCTTTCGAGGTAAAGTTTGCAGATAAACATGGGAAACAGGATTTTGTTTGGGCTACGTCTTGGGGCGTTTCCACCCGATTGATGGGCGCCTTAGTCATGACGCACTCCGACGATGAGGGTTTGGTGCTTCCTCCAAAATTAGCCCCTATTCAAGTGGTAGCAGTGCCTATCTATAAAACGTCCGAAGAATTAGAACAGATTGAAGCAAAACTAGTAGCACTTGGTCAAAGCCTTAAATCCAAAGGAATACGGTTTAAATACGACGGTGATGACAACAAGCGACCCGGTTGGAAATTCAACGAATATGAAGTTAAAGGGGTTCCGATTCGGATAGCCATGGGGCCGCGTGATTTGGCGAACGGACAGTTGGAAATTGCACGACGCGATACCAAAGAAAAATTCACCTTATCGTTTGAAAGTGCCGAGACGCACATCCCACAATTATTAGCGGAAATTCAGCAACATTTGTTCGAACGGTCTAAACAATTTCGTGAGCAACATACGTTCGAAGTGAACAGCTATGCAGAATTTAAAGCACGTATCGACGAAGGAGGATTTTTCTTAGCCCATTGGGACGGCACCGCAGCAACGGAGGAGCTGGTAAAAACCGAAACCAAAGCCACGATTCGATGCATTCCTTTTACGGAAAACCCCGAACCCGGTCAATGCATGGTTACCGGACTTCCCTCGGCGCAACGGGTGATTTTTGCCAAAGCCTATTAACTTGAAACCCTTTCATTTCAAACATTTCACCCTGTTTAAAAATGAACAATCCTTTCCCTTTGGTAGCGATGCCATGATGTTGGGCGCTTTAGTCGATCCCATTGTTGGGGGCAAAATCTTGGATGCAGGTGCAGGATCCGGCGTGCTTGGTTTGATGCTCGCGCAACGTTGTATAACTTCGCTCGTGGATGGTGTGGAATTGGACCCCTTGGCGTATAAAGAATGCTGCGAAAATCTTGCGAAAAGCCCTTACCGCGATCGAATGAAAGTCTATCGGGTTGATTTCCTTGAGTTTGAGCCGGAAATACCCTACACGCTCATTGTATCCAATCCACCGTATTACCTGGAAACTAATTCCTCCAGCGAACGAAACCAACGGGAAAAACATCTATCTCAGGGGGAATTGAAAGCATGGGTCATGCAATGCAAAAAACTCCTGACACGGGAGGGAACTTGTTGGATCATTTTTCCGATTTCTATGAAAGCTTCTGTGGAGGATATTTTTCAAGATGCGGGCTTTTTTGTGCACAAAATCTATCATCTTGAAAACCAACACGGTATACCTGTTCGAACCGTATTTTCCCTGACACAACAAGCGCTGAAATGTGAAACGCGGTATATTCGGTTACGCAATCCGGAGGGTAAATACAGCGAGGAATATCTGGAATTAACCCAAGATTTTCACGGCACGCCCCTACTAAAGTAACCCAAGTTGCATAGCCCTTCACATATCTGAAGTATCTTTGCAGTAAATCAAAGAATTATGCGCAAGGGATCCAAAATGTACAGCATCTTAACCCTCACCTGCCCGCAATGTCAAGAAGGAAAATTCATGGTAGGTGCTCCATACCGAATTAAAACGATGGGCCAAGTGCGCGATACCTGTGACCAATGCGGGCTTAATTACAAACCAGAAACGGGATTTTACTTTGGGGCCATGTATGTCTCCTACGCCCTTGGTGTGGCGGTATTCGTCACGATTTGGGCTTCTTGCAATTGGTTCTTCAATGATGTAGATGTGTGGACACAAATAGGACTTGTTGTGGGAGCCCTTGTGGTACTAACCCCCTATCTAAACGCCTTATCCAAAATTATTTGGGCGAATTTCTTCATGCGTTATAAAAAAGATGCTATCCTCGATCGATAAAAAGAGCATTATCGAACAAAGCATAGGTTACCTGTTCGAGGAAGAACTCCTTGAGGAGATGGTGAAAATTGCGCGATTGAGAGAAACCATTGCAGATGAAATCATTATTCATGTTGGAGATTCCATTCAAATGATACCTATCGTGGTGCAGGGTTCCATCAAGATTTCACGAGAAAGTCCAGAAGGAAGGGAATTGCTTTTGTACTACATTGAAGGTGGTGATACCTGCGCCATGTCACTGCAATGCTGCATACGCAGAACAGAAGCACACATTAAAGCAACGACCATGGAGCCCTCTGTACTCCTTATGTTTCCTATGGAATTTATGCATCGTTGGATGGAGAAATATTCCTCTTGGCGCACCTATATTTTGCAATCCTACCACACAAGGATGTTGGAATTGATGGAAACCATCGATGACATTGCCTTTATGCGGTTAGACGAACGCTTATTAAAATACCTAACAGATCAAGCTAAATTACTAGGAACCATGGAATTGCATCATACCCACCAAGAGATTGCGGATGATTTGGATTCCTCTAGGGTCGTCATTTCAAGACTGTTGAAACAGCTCGAGCACCATGGAAGGATTCAAATGCATCGAAATCGGATTACGCTTTTGCATCTTTAGACGCGTTGTAACTTAAATTCCGAAGACTTGTGAAACGTAATTTTAGGGTAATCTTGTTCGGCCATCGAAAGAAGAAACGGAGTTTCCGCTAAAAACACCCAATTTTCGTCTTTATCCATGGCCATGTGGTTGGCCTTTGCGCGCTGAAATCGCTGCATTTCCTCCGGATCTTCCGAGGTAATCCAACAGGCTTTCACATAATTCCTTGGTACAAAACGGCAATTGGCGCCGTACTCATGCACCAAACGATAATTGATGACTTCAAATTGCAGTTGACCAACAGTGCCTACAATTTTACGATTTCCAGGCTGTTGAATGAAAAGTTGGGCTACCCCTTCATCGATCAGCTGCCGGATACCTTTTTCCAGTTGCTTGGATTTCATAGGATCCAAGTTCTCAAGTTCCTGAAATATTTCGGGAGAAAAACTGGGAATTCCTTGATACATGAGCTTCTCTCCTTCGGTCAAGGTGTCGCCTATTTTAAAGTTACCGGAGTCGTATAATCCCACCACGTCCCCAGGAAAAGCTTCGTCGATCACGCTTTTGTCTTGAGCCATGAACGAAGTGGGGTTTGGGAATTTCATTTTTTTATCCGACCGAACATGGTAATAGAATTGATTGCGCTCGAATTTTCCAGATACAATCCTCAAGAATGCAATACGGTCTCGATGTTTGGGATCAAGGTTCGCGTGAATCTTAAATACAAATCCGCTGAATTTATCTTCATCGGGTTGAATAAATCGCTGGTCGGATGCCCGTCCTCTCGGCGAAGGCGAAATTTCACAGAAGGTATCCAGCAATTCTTTTACGCCAAAATTATTCACCGCAGATCCAAAGAACACGGGCGCCATGTCGCCATCCAGGTATTCTTGTCGATCAAACGGATCGTACACGCCTTCCACCATCGCTAATTCTTCGCGCAATTCCTGGGCTGGCGCTTCGCCTAATAGGGACCCAAGTTCGGGATCCTCCAGGTTTTCAAAGGAAACTACCTCCTCCGAAATTTTCGTTTTATTTGCGGCGAACAAATTCAAGCCACGACGGTAGATGTTATACACCCCTTGAAACCGATCACCCATACCAATAGGCCAGGAGAGTGGACAAACTTTTATCGACAAGGTTTTTTCCAATTCATCCAACAAATCGAAGGCTTCTTTTCCGTCGCGGTCCAACTTATTGATGAAAATTATAACCGGCGTCTTGCGCATCCGACACACTTCCATCAAGCGCTTGGTTTGTTCCTCCACCCCATTGGCGCAATCGATGACCAAGATCACGGAATCCACGGCAGTTAGGGTGCGGAACGTATCTTCAGCGAAATCCTTGTGACCTGGTGTATCGAGAATGTTGATTTGTTTATTCGAGTATTCAAAAGCCATGACGGAAGTTGCCACAGAAATCCCGCGTTGTTTTTCAATTTCCATGAAATCCGAGGTTGCGGTTTTCTTGATTTTATTGTTTTTTACGGCACCGGCTGTTTGAATCGCCCCACCAAATAGGAGCAATTTTTCCGTTAAGGTCGTTTTACCGGCATCCGGATGCGAAATGATTCCGAAGGTTCGTCGTTTTTCCGTGGCTTCCTGGTTTTTCATACGGCATAAAAAAGACCACGCACTGGTGGTCTTAGTAAAATCAAGGGTTACTTATTAAAATATCTCTGACGCATTGAAATGAAAATCGCTTTCAATAGCTGCATTCTCGTCGGAATCGCTACCGTGAACCGCATTTCGAGCCTTACTTTCGGCATAGGCCTTTCGAATCGTGCCTTCAGCGGCCTCCGCTGGATCCGTGGAACCGATGAGTTTTCGGAAAGAAGCTACGGCGTCCTCTTTTTCTAAAATAGCCGCTACAATGGGACCTGAAGTCATGTATTCCACCAATTCCCCATAAAATGGACGTTCTTTATGAACCGCATAAAAAGCGGCAGCTTGATCGGTGCTTAAACGTGTATACTTCATAGCTTTGATGGTAAATCCATCCTGCAGGATCATGTCGATAATTTTACCCATGTTACCGTTTTCAATCGCATCGGGTTTTAACATGGTGAAAGTTCTGTTAGTGGTCATTATTTTGTGTATTTTGGTGCAAAGATAGGTTTTCTTTTTTGTCCGTAAAACTCACTGTTATGCCTCGATATTACTCCTACCCGTTACT
>RFQF01000096.1 GCA_009925805.1 Flavobacteriia bacterium
CACCGGTATGTAGGCCGACCCCTATAAATTGGAGGGATTCAGCCAAGGTGCATTGAGTTTCCATCATTGCGCTTTCTTTTGTTCTTTTAAATCGTTGATTTCTTTCCTAAGGGCACGAAGTTCCTCCATGAGCTCGGGTAATCGTCTAAAACCAATATACGATCGCTTAAAATCATTTAACGGAATGGCCGGAGACCCCATGAACGTGTCCGCTTTTTTAATGGAGGAAGGAATTCCGGATTGCGCCACGATTTTTGTGTGATCGGCAACGGAAAGGTGACCGTTGATCCCGGTTTGCCCGCCCACCATAATGTGTTTACCCAGTTTCGCGGAGCCTGCAACGCCTGCTTGCGAAGCTATAGCTGTATGGTCTCCGATTTCTACGTTGTGCGCAATCTGGCATAGGTTGTCGATTTTCACCCCGTTGCCAATTTTGGTTGACCCCATGGTTGCTCGGTCAATGGTACAATTGGCTCCAATTTCTACATCGTTTAAAATCACGACATTGCCAATCTGAGGAACTTTGCTAAATACTCCTTGGCTATCCGGAGCAAAGCCAAAGCCATCGCTTCCGATTACGGTTCCTGAATGGATAATGCATCGTTCACCAACCTGCGTGTTGTGGTAGAGATGAACTCCAGCATATAGGACGGTATCTGATCCAATTTGGCTGTGGTCGCCGAGGGTCACACCGGGAAATAAGGCGCAATTATCTCCAACAACGGCATGAGCTCCAATATAAACAAAGGCCCCGATGTAGCAATTTTTGCCTATGGTTGCGGTGGGATCAATAAAGCAGGGTTCCTCCGTTTTTGAAGGTTTTTTCTGAAATTGCGTGTATACCTCAAGGAGCTTTGCAAAACTCCCATAAGCGTCTTCCACACGCACGAGCGTTAGGGTTGCGGGAAGCGGATGAGCGGGAATAAAATCCTTGTTAACGATACAAATACTGGAAAGCGTTTGGTATATAAACGGTTCGTATTTGGGGTTGGAAAGGAAAGAAAGTGCTCCAGGTTGACCTTCTTCGATTTTTGCAAGCTGATTAACGCAAACGTTTTCGTTTCCTTCAACCATCCCTTCCAATAAACCTGCAATTTGCTTGGCACTAAACTCCATATTTCAAAAGTATGCATTCGAACCATGCGAAGCGCTACGGTACCTTCAATTTATCAACAAATTCTTAGGGGTAAATGTTACAAACCCTCGGGTTTACTGACCGTTTTTTTTACTTCCACAAGTTCAATTTTTTCCTGAAACCATTTTGATTTAATGAGGTAAGAACCCTCCTTGGAAGCATTCTTTTCGGGAATGATTAAGTAGGTGACTGGGTTTCCTGTGTCGAAGGTACTTAGGTTTGCATCGATTGCGCCCGTTTTCATGAACCATTGAGTTAACTTTTCAGGGGCATTGGGCATATTCATTCCTTCCAACGCCAATGCATCTAAGTTTCCCGAAAACCAATTTTTTTTACGGTAAAGAAAAGGGATCGATTTACCCTGTAAGCGCTGATAGTGTTGGTGGTTTTGGTGGGTGAAATCGATGTCTACCACGACACTTTTTTCTCGATAGGCGATTAGGCATATGCGCCCTTCTTCGGAACCTAATTTACCACTAAAATGATATAGTTTCTCGTTTCCATCCCGTTTACTATCCATGAACGAAACGGTTCCTTGCTCGATATAGCTTCGTAAATCTTTGGCGCTTAATCGATGGTTTTTGAGAAAGGCGATGTCGGTGCTGTCTATAAAAACGATGCGCTCTAAAATGGCCGATTTAACGCGGTTTCCAGGAGTCCATGAACATCCTTTTTGACGAAACAAAACGATAACGAACACTAGCCCTATGGCAAATCCAATTCCATAATACTTGAGTCTTCGTAAAAAAGTATCCATTCGGATGGAAAGGCCAATTATAAAATAGCGTCCAGCTTGGTCGCTAAGGTAGCCTTAGGAACTGCTCCCACAGAACGATCCACCACTTCACCGTTTTTGATGAATAAAATCGTTGGGATACTTCGTACCTGAAATTTGGAAGCAACTTCGGCGTTTAGATCCACATTCACTTTTCCGATGACCGCACGACCTTCATATTCTCCGTGCAATTCTTCCACAACGGGACCAATCATTCTACATGGTCCGCACCATTCCGCCCAAAAGTCAACCAATACAGGTTTATCTGATTTCATTACTAACTCATCGAAGTTGTTGTCGGTTATTTCTACTGCCATGGTTTCAATTTCATTTAAGGATGCACAAAATTACATTTTTTTTTAAAGCAGTGTTCTATTTTAATTCTTGGGACAAAAAATAGGCAGTAGGGGAGTTAGACGCATGTTTTTTTACAACCTCTTCGGGGGTACCTTGGGCAATAATGGCTCCTCCCAATGCTCCTCCTTCAGGACCAAGGTCAATGATATAGTCGGCCGTTTTAATGATATCTAAATTATGCTCAATGACTAACACGGTATTTCCTTCATCCACCAAGCGCTGTAATACGTTGAGTAACATGTTGATATCTTCAAAGTGCAGACCTGTGGACGGTTCATCCAACAAGTATAGCGTTTTCCCGGTAGCTCTTTTGGTAAGTTCAGCTGCTAATTTGATGCGTTGGGCTTCTCCTCCCGACAACGTGGTGGAGGCTTGTCCTAACGTTAAATACCCCAGTCCCACGCTGTCCAGGGTTTGCAGGGTACGGTGGATTTTCGGCAAATTCTCAAAGAATTCCACCGATTCCCCAATCGACATACTCAAAATTTCGGATATATTTTTGCCCTTATATTTGATTTGAAGTGTTTCTGAATTATAGCGTTTACCTTGGCACGTCTCGCAAGTGACATAAACATCGGGTAAAAAATTCATTTCCACCAAACGCAATCCTCCTCCATTGCACGATTCGCATTTTCCCCCGCTCACGTTGAAGGAAAATCTTCCCGGTTTGTAACCTCGAATCTGTGCTTCGGGCAAAGAGGCAAATAAGCTCCGAATTTCATCAAAAACTTTGGTGTAGGTTACCGGATTCGACCGTGGCGTTCGACCGATGGGGCTTTGGTCGATGCATATTACTTTATCTAAATGCGCTAAGCCCTGAATACTCTGATAGGGGAGGGGTTTTACTGCGCTTCCGTAAAAGTGTTTTTTGAGAATGGGATATAACGTGTGATTGATTAAGGAAGATTTTCCACTTCCTGATACACCGGTCATGCAGGTGAATGTTCCTAAGGGCAGTTTAAGTGTTACGTTTTTTAAGGTATTGCCTGTGGTTCCTTTAAGGGTAAGGTGATTCCCATTCCCTTTTCTGCGTTTTTTGGGAACGGCTATTTCCCGCGTACCGTTGATATATCCTGCAGTGATAGAATCGGAATGGAACAATTCATCCACCGTTCCTTGAAAGACAATTTCTCCTCCATGAATTCCTGCTCTCGGGCCAATGTCAATAATCTCATCGGCCGCCAAAACCATGTCTTTATCGTGTTCTACCACGATGACGGTATTCCCTGCATGCTTGAGTTTCTTTAAGGCAGCGATTAATTTTTGATTATCGCGCTGGTGCAACCCGATGGAGGGTTCATCCAAAATGTACATTACGTTGATGAGTTCTGTCCCGATTTGTGTAGCCAAGCGAATGCGTTGTGCTTCCCCTCCTGAGAGGCTCTTCGAAGCTCTCCCCAAGGTTAAATAACCTAAACCAACCTCTAAAATGAACCGTAGGCGACTTCGTATTTCTTTCAGAATTTCGCCCCCAATACGAAGTTGTTCCTCGCTGAGGTGATTGTCTAAGGATTCTACCCATTCCGCCAAATGGGAAAGATCCATCGAGGAAATTTCACCTATATGCTTGCCGTTAATGCGAAAATGCAGCGATTCCGGTTTCAACCGGTACCCATTGCAGGAAGCGCAAGCTTTTTTTTCGGAAAATTCTTCTACCCAACGTAGCATCGTAGGATCTCCATCTTCTTTGTAGCGCAGCATGAATTGGACGAGGCCTTCAAATCGTTCCTGCGCATCGTTGGGTCCCAATTCCATGCCTTCGTTACCGTGCATGATTAGGTTGATTTCGGATTCGGTGAATTCACTCAAAGGGGTGTTTATGGAACGACCAAAGGAGATCACTAAGGCCTGAATTTTATCGAAAAACCAGTTGTTTTTAATGCTCCCCAAAGGAGCAATTCCCCCTTTAGCGATGGATTTAGAGGTGTCTGGAATGATTTTATCGAGTTCAAGGGCGCTGATTTCTCCTAATCCGTTGCAGGCTGTACAAGCTCCGTACGGGGAATTGAAGGAAAATAAATTAGGTTCAGGTTCGGGATAAGCTATTCCGGTGGTAGGGCACATCAAGCTTCTACTGTAATAATTCACTTCGTTCGTTTCCCAATCGAGCAGCAGAATGAATCCAGAGCCCAACTTCATGCCTGTAACAATCGATTGATACAGGCGATCCGTCTCGGCCGCTTGACCTGTAAAACGATCCACCACGATTTCAATATCGTGCGTTTTGTAACGGTCTAATTTCATACCCGGACTCAGATCCAAAACCTTCCCGTCTACCCGAACTTTGGTATAGCCCTGCCGGGTTATTTGTTCGAAGAGTTCTTTGTAATGCCCTTTTCGTGCACGTATTTTTGGGGCTAGGATGGCGAATTTCTTCCCTGAAAATTGCTGTTGAATGAGTTCGCAGATTTGTTGATCCGTGTATTTTACCATCGTTTCTCCCGTTTGCATAGAAAAGGCGGTGGCGGCACGGGCAAAAAGCAAGCGGAAAAAATCGTTCAGTTCAGTTATGGTACCTACGGTAGATCGTGGAGATCGTGAAACCGTTTTTTGTTCTATGGAAATTACGGGGCATAGCCCTTCAATTTTATCCATGTCAGGCCGTTCAAGGCCTCCAAGAAATTGGCGAACATACGAGGAGAAGGTTTCAATATACCTGCGTTGTCCTTCGGCGAAAAGGGTATTGAATGCCAACGAACTTTTCCCGCTACCACTCATCCCTGTGAGCACAATTAACTGGTTCCGTTGAAACGAGCAATCGATGTTCTTTAAATTATGTTCCCGTGCACCGTATACATGCACATAAAGCCCTTGGTTTTCCATTGTTACAAGGTATGGGGTGACTTAAATTGTCCTTTACCTCGTGGGATTTCCAAGATGCAGGGAAGCGATTTTACACTCAATTGATTTCCAAGAATCCAAGGATTGAGGATACGCATTATTTTTAGGTTGAATCCGCGCTTCGAGGCCCATTCGCTCAAATTGGTTATTGGGGTAGTCAGGGTAATTTTTTGGGTTTGGTAGGGTGGGTAGGTTTCTTTGGGGCTAATATGGAAGCCATAGGCTTTTGGATTTTCCAGAATGATTTTCATCGCCATGATTCTAAAAACATAACGACTGGTCTCCGGGTTCATTGATGCATCAAAAAAATGTTCCACGCGCTGTCCTTTTAAATCACTCATTAATCCTCCGGGTCCCCGGTTGTAAGCAGCACAAGCATTAATCCAATGGTTGAAAAGGGTATAATTGGATTTGATTAGGGCACAGGCGGCTTGGGTGCTTTTTTCCAAGTGCAGGCGTTCGTCTACTTCGTTAGAAATTTTCAATCCGTATTCTGGAGCGGTAAATGGCATAAACTGCCAAAATCCTGCGGCACCGGCAGGACTGCTAACATTCGAAAGATTGCTTTCAATGACGCAGAGGTATTTAAAATCATCGGGAACTCCTGCGGCTTTCAGGAGGGGTTCAATGATGGGGAAGTAGCGAGTACTGCGTTTGATAATCAGCGAGGTACTGCTTTGAAAATACGCGTTGACTAAAAGTTCACGGTCTAAGCGTTCTCTTACATCCAGGTCTGTGAGGTCGCACGGGCTTTCAAAGAAAGTCATGCGATTGGGCAGGGGAGGAAGTTCGTTGGATGGAGTGCCCGTGGTTGCAATGGGTGGTGGATTGTTGGTTTGCTTGCAGGAAAAACCCGCAATAAGGAGGCTAATCGTTAGCAGCGTTGTTCGAAGTTTTGGTGGGAGCTTGGTAGACATGCGTGTTTCTGAATAAAAATAGGAAGAGGAAGAACCAAGGTAATAACAGGAGTAAAATCCCATATTGAAAACCGATAGAATACAGGTAAAGCATCAAAAATCCTACGGCACCAAGTGTTACGGAGCAACAAGAAAAAAATAACCAAACTTGCCATTCGTTATACCCTGCATAAACTAAATGATGCGTTGTGTGGTCCTTTCCTCCTTTCGCAGGTGAAGTATTTCGCCTAATTCGATTAAATACGACCGTAAAGGTGTCCATGAAGGGCATGGCCAAGATGAGCATCAGCATTACGGTTTTTAACCAGAATGGGATTTCCGTTAATCCTTTGAAGTCCCACAAAATATACACTGAAAAAAAAGCGAGCGTATAGCCGATCAATTGGCTGCCGGAATCTCCCATGAATAAGCGCGACGGGGGTTTGTTGAACGTAAGAAAACCCAAAATGGATCCAACGAAACCAATTAAAATAAAAACATACACATCCATTACATCGCAACAAAAATAGAGGCCGATGAAAAGAAAATTAAGAAAGGCAGAGGAGGATGTACTTGCGGTTATTCCATCCATATTATCCAGCATATTTATGGAATTCATTACTCCTACGGTCCAAATCACGGTAACCACCCCATTGATCCACGAATAATCCGAAATAGGAATGGTTACTCCTGAGTATGCGATGCACCCTCCGCAAACGATTTGTGCTGTAAGTTTAAGTAACGGTTTGGTATCGAATGCATCGTCCGACAAACCCATGAAAAAAGCCAAGCACATTCCGAGAAAAAATAATACAAAACCGGCGTTGCTGAAAATGTTCTCCAGGGGGTGCAACACTAGGTAGGTGACAATCGAAATAAAAACCGATAAAAAGATGGCAATACCTCCAACGGAAGGTTTTATTTCAGGATTCCACCGTAGCTCCGGGCTATTTTTGCCTCGTACTCCCAAGGTTTTTGCAAATTGAAGCAATACCTGGATAATAAGCATAGTTATTAAAAAAGTCCCGAGAAAAAAAAGCAGCAGTTTTAGCGGCATGGTGCGGTTTTAAAAAGGGCTATTAATGAACGTTAAGGGCAATCCTTGTTGATCTTTTTCAGCGACAATTTTAGGGCCTTCAGGCCACGAAATTCCAAGTTGGGGGTCATTCCAATGTAGGGTGCGTTCATGCGTAGCTGCATATCGTTCGCTGCATTTGTAGTGAAAAAGCGTGTTGGCCTCCAATGCCATGAATCCATGGGCAAATCCAACGGGAATATAAAATTGCACTCGGTTATCCTCCGATAGTTCAACGCATTGATGTTGTCCATAGGTGGGGGAGTTTTTACGTAAATCTACGGCTACATCCAATACCCTGCCTCGGAACACTTGAACCAATTTTGCTTGCGCAAAAGGAGGAACTTGAAAATGGAGTCCACGGACAACGCCTATCCGCGATAAGGAGACATTGTCTTGAAAAAAAGCGTGAGGAATAATTTCATGATAGCGTTCGTCTTGAAACGTCTCCATAAAGTAGCCCCGTTCGTCAGCAAATGTTTTTGGGGTGATTTTAATCAATCCTTCGATGGGAAATCGTTCAATGACCATGTTACTTTCGTTTACGTTTTTTCCAAAATTGAAGAAACCTCAAAATACGCCTAAACCGAGACTCCGTTTTGTCGTCGGAATAATACCCCC
>RFQF01000097.1 GCA_009925805.1 Flavobacteriia bacterium
TGAAATGTTTTTCAACCGCACAACAATTGTAGAGTCCGACTGCACCTAAAACCGTTAGCGATCCATGGGTATGGTCGGACAGTCCCATTGGCACATCAGGCCAACGCTGAGCATAGGTTTCTAAAACTTTTAAATTGATGTATTTAAAGCGATTAAGCTTTTGCTCACGTGTCTCATTGATCTTGGCAGTATACTCGGTGTTACACTGCATGAGTAATACCTGCGCTTTATTTTTTAAGGCTACGGCCATGGCACCTTCGACTTCCGCCATGGTCGAAGCACCGGTAGCAATTAAGACGGGAATATTTTCCGCACACATGGCAGCAATTTCTTCATGCCAGGTAATATCTCCCGAACCCACTTTGTAGGCACAAACATGGGGCGCCACAGCCCGCACTAATTCGAGAGAATATGGTGATGTAAAATAGTGTAGACCTAACTTTTCTGCCAGTTCTCTTAATTCAATCGTCCACTCCAAGGGAATGGAGGCGGCTTTATAAGAATCAAACACCGACTGCTTCCAGCCAGATTGGTGAGTTTTTACTGTCGATAAATTTTTGAAACCATAATCCGAGACAATAGTCTCGGCAGAAAAATTTTGCATTTTTACCGCATCTACACGCGACTCAGCACAGGCGTGAATTAATTCTTTCGCTTGGCTAAGTGAGCCGCAGTGATTGGAGGCAACATCTGCAATAAAATAAACTGGGTAATCGGGCCCTACTTTTTTTTGTTTTATTTGTATAAATGGGTTCATGATTAATTCTTTATTAAAAGACTTAGGTGGGGTTCCTGCACTAAAGCCGCAAGGGTCTGCGCCTCAGTTTGGCACCATTGATTCGCGGTCGCCTGGTGTAGTCGATTACAACTGAGTGATAAATTTACTTTTCGTTCACCATCAGCTTGTACTCCCGATTCTGCGTAACCAAAAGTTTTGGCGACTGCTTGTAAAAAATCTATTTCTTCGCTTTGATCAACCGTGCCTAAATGAAAGATTCCACGGGCAGTAGGTTTGTTAATTAATTGCACCACCGCTTGAGCAAAAATTTCGTCGTACAGACGATTTTGTTTAATCCCACGGCTCACTTTAACCACCTGTGAATCTTTAAGTTTAGTTAAGAAAGCTTCATTGCGTGAAGGTTTCCACGGTGACCAACCTTGAATGGATGAAAATCTCAGCGCCAGCCAATCGTCATTAGGGTGAATGTCTTTAAGGTAATCCTCACACGCGCCCTTAAACTGGCCATAGGGCGTAATACTTTTGGCCGGTAAATCTTCGGTTAAAATTTGGTTAAAATCGTAACCATCTAAAGCCAAAGCCGAAGAAGCATA
Source organism: Flavobacteriia bacterium (assembly GCA_009925805.1). Taxonomy (GTDB): domain Bacteria; phylum Bacteroidota; class Bacteroidia; order Flavobacteriales_D; family Crocinitomicaceae; genus UBA952. The sequence continues at coordinate 1,333 of RFQF01000097.1, forward strand.
AACGTATCGAACTCCCTCCTTAAAACACTCGGTCGCTACTTGCCGATGAATTTCTAAGCCCGCCGCATCTTCACCCCGTAATAAATTAATGACCGTCGAATAATTATTCTGTTTTAGGATTTTTTTGAAATCGTCGCTCGACTGGGCGAATTCAAAATCAGCATGGCTTTTTTGGATAGACTTCAGATTTTGCGAAGTCGTGGTACCCAAGATAACCGCTTGAGCATGATTCTTTAAAATCGCCTCAGTTAACCTAAACCCAATCCAAGAGCGGGCACCTAGTATTAAAACTGGTGACATCTTAGGGCTTAAAGGTCGGATCTACGTGCTGCACGATTAATTCGCGAATTTCTGCAACGCTCAACCACTCATGGTTGGTCCCTGAATTATAAACAAAGCCCTGAGCTACTAATTTAGCTCCAGTCTGCGCACAATACTCCTCGGTAGTATAGCGATGTCCTTGTGGGAGAATTGCGTAATAAGTTCCGAGATCGACAGTCGTAAATGAGTCAGAAGCCGTAATCATTTCTTCGTGGATTTTTTCTCCAGGTCGTATACCAATAATGGGTTTTTCGCATTCCGGACCTATGGCCTCAGCCACATCGGTAATATGATAGGATGGGATTTTCGGTACAAAAATTTCTCCACCCCAAGCGTGCTCCAGCGCATGCATGACCATGTCTACGCCTTCTTGCAGCGATATGTTGAAGCGCGTCATTTCTGCTACGGTTATCGGCAAAATGCCGTCTTGTTGCTTGCGTTTAATAAAAAACGGTATCACCGAACCGTTCGATCCCATCACATTGCCGTAGCGCACCACGGAAAATTTGATATCCCGCTTGCCCCGTATGTTGTTGGCGGCCACAAACAATTTATCCGAAGTAAGTTTTGTCGCACCGTACAAGTTGATGGGCGCACAGGCCTTGTCGGTGGAAAGCGCCACCACATCCTTTACCTTGGAGTTGAGCGCTGCTTTGATCACATTTTCAGCGCCGCCTACATTGGTTTTTACGCATTCGTCGGGATTGTATTCTGCAATGTGCACATGCTTCATCGCCGCGGCATGAATTACACTGTCGATGCCTTGAAAGGCGCGCTCCAGCCGCTCATAATCCCGCACGTCACCAATAAAATAGCGGATTTGCGGGTATTTGGCCACAGGAAATTCCTGTTCCATTTCGAATTGCTTTTGCTCGTCCCGTGAATAAATCACCAGACGTTTTACCTCTGGGTATTGTGCTAAAATATGGCGCGTCAAGGCCTTTCCCAAAGAACCGGTGCCTCCGGTGATTAAAATCGAGCGGTCGTTCATAAGGTCAAAGGTAGCTAAAAACCATGGAATTTTCAGGCTATAGCCCCTGATGGAAGGAGGTTTGGTTCTTGAATGGTCGCCGTGTATGGGTATGGAGCCTACCTGCCTTCATGCTTATAGAGCAGCCCTCGGGTTACCCAGAAACGAAAGAAAAGGATCATGTTGCCCTTGGCGAATTGACCTCGAAAGGCAAAAACAAACCAAAGTGCTGTGCTGCCTAGCCATTTTATTTTTTCAGAAAATAAGCGCTTAAGGTACGCTAATCGACCTTCGTTTTTACTGCGCAAGCGCTCACTAATACCTGTCCCCAAGGCTTGTTTCCGGATGAATTCAAAGGTGGTGCGTTCCAAAGGCACACAATGGTAGACCATCGCCTGCGGCACATAACGCACCGGTATGCCGGCTTGGTAAATACGGTTGAATAGGTCTTTTTCTTCGCCGCCATACATTCTTTTGCCTATGCGGCCCAATTCCACATTGAACATTCCTATTTGCTGAAAAATTTGGGTACGAAATGCCATGTTCGAACCTCTCGGGTAGTCTTTTTCAAAGACAAATGGCTCCAAACCTTTGTCAAAATAACCCAACAAGGAGTTCAAGTAGTTGTTTTCCCAATTAGGTTTAATTTCCTCATAATGAAGATGAATGGGACCACCAACGGCGCCGCAATCCGGGTATTGCGTAAATGCTTCCACCAAGGATTCCAGATAATTCGGTGCAATGAAGGCGTCGTCGTCCAAGAAGGTAATGAGCGGCGCTTGGGCTTCTTGAATCGATCGGTTTCGGGCATGGGAAAGACCTTGGTTGGTCTCCAAGAAATAATGGCAGGAAAACGAAGGTTGAGCAGCGGAAAATTGTGCGAAAAGTTCTTTTGTATTTCCCGGTGAATTGTTATCGATCAACAGGATTTCAAATCGTTCCGATGCCAAGGTTTGCGCCACAATCGATGAAAACAACTGCGGAAGGTATTTTTCCCGGTTGTAGGTACAAATAGCAACGGATATTTCTATGGAGTTCAACGCTTAGAGCTTTTGTTTCAAGGTGTGCAATGCTTCTTGCAGTCCCGAGGGATTTTTGCCACCTGCTGTGGCGAAGAAGGGTTGTCCGCCACCGCCACCTTGTATTAACGGCGCAACTTCGCGAATCCATTGGGTAGCATTCCATCCCTTGCTATCGATCAAACTTTCATCAATCATCACGCTCAAGCCGCATTTTTCGCCTTCCACGTTTCCAATGATTCCCACGAACGGTTGAATTTCCCCTTTGAGCTGAAATAATATATCTTTTACGGAATGGCTGTCCAAAGTCAACTGAACGCAAAGCACTTGCATTCCATCGATGGTTTCCAATTTGGACTTTAGGTCTTTTTTCAGGGATTTGTTTCGCTCTTGGACCAAGCTTTCCATTTCCTTGTGCAAGGATTGATTTTGATCTACCAAATCCTGGATGCTTTTCAAAATGTCTTTCGGGTTTTTGAATTGAGCCCGGATGTTCCCCAAGATGGCGGTTTCCTCTTTGTAGAATTGCTCCGCAGCTCTTCCTGTGATCATCTCAATCCGCCGAATCCCAGCTGCCACGGCGGCCTCCGATTGGATTTTGATTAGGCCAATTTCTCCCGTGTTGTGCACATGGGTACCTCCGCACAATTCCAAGGATGCGCCGAATTCTATCACCCGAACCGTTTCGCCGTATTTTTCACCAAACAAGGCCATAGCACCCATAGCTTGGGCCTCAGCCAATGGGGTATCTCGGTGTTCTTTTAATGCGATATTGGCGGCAATTTGCTGTTCCACGAGATCCGTAATTCGCTGCATTTCATCGTCGCTTACTTTCGCGAAATGTGAAAAATCAAACCGCAAATAATCTGGACTGACCAAGGATCCTTTTTGTTCCACGTGCGTGCCAAGTACTTGGCGCAAGGCATGATGCAACAAATGGGTAGCGCTGTGGTTTTTACGGATATTATTTCGACGCTGGGCATCGACCTGCGCTGTCATTGCGTCCTCCAAAGCTTCCGGAAGGGTTTCACACAAATGGACAATCAGGTTATTCTCTTTTTTCACGTCAAAGATCCGAGTTTTGTGACCGCTGGCATCCACCAACCAACCGGTGTCGCCGACTTGTCCGCCGCTTTCGGCGTAGAAAGGGGTGATATCCAAAACGATTTGGTAAAATGCACGGTTTTTTTGGCTCACCTTTCGGTAGCGAATCACCTTGGCCGTGCTGTGCAGGCTATCGTACCCCACAAAAGCGGTAGGGACTTCATCGTGCACGGACTGCCAGTCGTCGGCAGTAATTCCGGTAGCTGCCCGTGAGCGTTCTTTTTGTTGCGACAATTCTGCATGAAAGCCGGCCTCATCGACAGAAAAACCGTTCTCCCGTGCCATGAGCTCAATTAAATCGAGTGGAAAGCCGTAGGTATCATAAAGTTCAAAGACCGAGGCGCCTTCAAGGTGCATGGTTCCCGCATTTTTCGAGCTTTCCATGAGCAGGTCCATGCGTTTGATTCCTTGTTCTAAGGTTCGGAAAAAACTTATTTCCTCTTCGCGGATGACTTTTACGATCAAGGCCTCCTGGGTGATCAATTCTCCGTAGGCCATTCCCATTTGTGCGATCAATACCGGCGCGAGCTGGCAAAGGAATGGCTCGTTGAGTTCTAAGGTTTGGTATCCATAGCGAACCGCTCTGCGCAGAATCCTTCGGATGACGTAACCTGCCCCAGTGTTCGAAGGCAATTGGCCATCGGCGATGGAAAAGGCAATCGCGCGAATATGGTCGGCAACGACGCGCAGGGCGATGTCTATTGATTCCTCGCGGCCATAGGCTTTTCCGGAAAGTTGCACCATGTGTTGGATGAGCGCTGGCCAAGCGTTCCAAGCCCATGCCCGTGTCGACGTGGGTGGCGGGAAGTGGCACCAAACTGCCATTCGCCTTACGGTTGAATTGCATGAACACCAGGTTCCAAATCTCGATGACCTGTGGATGGTCCTTGTTTACAAGCGAAGCTCCGGGAATGTTTAATTTTTCTTCGGTGCTTCTTAAATCTACGTGTATTTCTGTGCACGGACCGCAGGGTCCTGTATCGCCCATTTCCCAAAAATTGTCCTTTTTAGAAGCAAGTAGTATGTGATCTGGATGAACTAAGGATTTCCATATAGCAATCGATTCATCGTCTTGTGGTACCTTATCTGTTTCGTCTCCTTCGAATACAGTAACATATAAATCTTGAGGATTCAGCTTGTAGACTTCAGTCAAAAGCTCCCAGGCCCATTCGATGGCTTCTTGTTTGAAATAATCACCGAAGGACCAATTCCCTAACATTTCAAACAAGGTATGATGATAGGTGTCAACCCCCACTTCTTCGAGGTCATTGTGTTTTCCTGAAACGCGTAAGCATTTTTGCGAATTGGCAATACGCTTTACAGGCGAGGATTCATTCCCTAAAAAGTAATCTTTGAATTGATTCATCCCTGCATTGGTAAACAACAGGGTAGGGTCGTTTTTAATTACTAATGGCGCCGAAGGAACAATTTTATGTCCTTTCTGCTCGAAAAAGTCAAAATAACGTTGGCGTATTTCAGAAACGGTCATGGATTGACGAATTAAGGCGCAAAGGTAAGATTCATTGATAAAATTCGAGTTAAAATTATGAAAATAGCTTCGTATTCTCGATAGGACATTTTTTGTGGGGTTGGTGGGATGTGCTGCTTATTTACCGCACCCTTCGATACGTCCGCCGCGGCGGACTACTCAGGGTGCGTTGTCCCTCCTCACAAGAGGGAAGCGTTTCCCTCTTGGAAGGGGGATTAAGAGGGATGACTGTGACGAGTATCAGACTTCGTTGAAGTCTCGTTCGCTCAAAAAAAACACAAATATAGGCGGTAAGGTTATCCATAAATAAAACAAAACATTTAGGATATTTTAGTAAGTTTGCTCAGAATGAAAAACAATGAATTCTGTAATATCGAACTCTTTTCTTCACACCTTTTCTGGGATTTGAATAAAAGCAAGCTTGATTTTGAGAAATCTAAAGCGCAAATTATTTTTCAAGTTGTTGAATATGGTATGATGTCCGATTGGCTATTGGTACAAAAAATTTATCCGAAAGAAGAAATAAAAGAAGTTGTATTAAATTTAAGAACCTTGGATAAGGTAACTTTATCCTATCTATCCCATTTTTTGCAGATTGATAAAACTCAATTCAGATGTTACACCTCAAGTCAATCAGCCCAGAGCTTCTGGAACTCTTGAACCGGTTGATGAATGACGAAGCTTTCAAGGACTTCATTTTGGTGGGCGGAACCGCATTGGCCTTACAAATTGGGCATCGTATCTCCGTTGATATTGATTTATTTGGTGCATGTGAAATCGACGAAATATTATTTCTTGATAAATTGAAGGCAAATGGAACGGTTCAGGTGCTAAAAAAAAGCAAAAACATGCTCATCTGTGCTATCCAGGGCGTAAAAGTTGACTTTGTCAATTATCCGTATCCCTTGCTCGATACAACGCTGATGGTAGATAACATCCGAATGGTGGGTTTGAAGGATATTGCTGCAATGAAAATGAATGCCATTGCAGGCCGCGGAAGTAAGAAAGATTTTATTGATGTGTATTATTTGTTGCAGTACTTTACACTTGAGGTAATGATCGATTTGTATCTACAAAAATATAGCAATGGCTCCGAGTTTTTAGTGCGGAAAAGCTTAACCTACTTTGAAGATGCAGATGCGGAAGAAATGCCTGTAATGTTAGAGGATATAAGTTGGGATCGTATCAAAGAAAGGATATTGGAGGTTTCATAAGCGTTGCTATGATGCCAAGCGAGTTGTTTCGCTAGTTCGTAATAATCACCTTCGGCACCCTCTCGATTAGCGGGATTAGATAAATTAAAGCGTTCCCTGAGTAGTCCAAAGGACGTATCGAAGGGCGCTTTAATTTATATGCAATACATCTAGTGCGGTCT
>RFQF01000098.1 GCA_009925805.1 Flavobacteriia bacterium
AGATCACGCAACGGTGCTACACGCCTGCCGAACGGTGATTAATTTATCCGAAACCGATAAACAATTCAGGGTGTACTTGGAGGATTTGGAGAAAAAACTATCCATTAATTAACGGTCTTTTCTATGATTCTTTTCTGTAATTTCATGCTTCATGTGTTACAGTAATTCGCTCACAGCGACAAATATTCAATTAGAAAAAACCTACCAACGAAGCGCATCGTTACTTGCTGACAATCCTCCTATATTCTTGGCTTCAGGTTTCAGCTTCCCCGTTTGGCCGGTAGTCACGAAAGAAGACACCTTAATTCCAATGCAATGGGGACTTGTACCCGCTTGGTTTCGGGGAATACAGCCCCAAGAAATTGCTGGGAAGACGTTGAACGCTCGGTTGGAAACACTGTCTCAGAAAGCAAGTTTCAAGCATTTAATTTCCAGCCGTCGTTGCATTATCCCTTCCACAGGTTTTTTTGAAAATCAATCCCTTGAGTCGCGCAAAAAACCGTTCTTCATCTACCCCAAAGACGGACTCTTGTTTCATATGGCGGGCCTTTACGACACGTGGATCAACCAATCAACCCGGGCAGTGTATCACGGTTTTTCCATCATTACCACTGAAGCGAACCCCCTGATGGCCGAAATTCATAATACCAAAAAAAGAATGCCTTTGCTCATCCACGAAAGATCGGTGGCTGCTTTCCTGCAAGAAGCGCGAGAAATAACTTCCTTTGCTCCGATCGATGAACAATTCATGGCTTTTCACCCTGTCAGCAAACGGATTTTCACGAGTGAAACCCCCAATGTCCCTAGAGTTCAACAGCGTATGGAAGATAATATTGGAACCCAAGGTGTCTTATTCTAGCAATGCTAATATCTTTGTGATGAAATTACTATGAAACGATTGCTCGGGTTAATGTTGGTTTGCAGCTGCATGTTAAGTTCATGCATAGAAATCATTGATGATTTAACCTTGAATCTCGACGGAAGCGGGACCTTTAAATACACCGTTAACTTAAGTTCAAGTAAGGTAAAAGTCAATTCCATATTGGCCCTGGACAGTTTCAATGGGAAAAAAGTACCAAAAATCGATGTTATCGAAACGAAGTTTTCTCAATTCAGCGAATTGCTCAAAAAAGAAAAAGGGATTATCTCCGTGCAGACAGAATTCAATAAGGTGGATTTTATCGTTAAAATTGCCGTGGGGTTTTCGAGTGTGCAGGAATTACAAAACGGCGTAACGGCAGTAATTCAACAGTTAGACCCAACGATAAATATCACGCAAGAGGCAGGAGATTGGATCCAATGGGACGGTAAAACGTTGCAGCGCATCATTCCAAAATTGGTTGAAGATCGCATAAAGTCCGATACGCAAGCGGACAACGAATTTTTGAAAACCGGAAGTTATACGTGTATTTCGCGACTTCCTCATTCCATCCAAACCACAAGCAACGAGTTATGCCGATTAAACCCTGCGAAAACTGCCGCAATGTTGCGCGTTAATGCGCTTGAACTTAAATTAAACCCCGCTCTATTAAAACACACCCTAACAACCGCGCCGTGATTCTTTTGAGAAATGTATTCTTTACGCTGATTTTTGTAAATTCCTGGTTCGTTTTTGGGCAATCTGCCGAACAACTTATACCCGGAGAGGCGGTCACTGTTTTTAGCATTAGCAATACGGATCTCTTACAAAAAGTAAGCATCGATGAATGGATTACCTACGATTTCATGGAAGAAATTCACCAAGAATTGTTTGATAAATCCACCGAGAATAAAACCGTAAAAGAAGCTGGACTTGACTTCGACCAGCGTCTAAGCCTTTTTTACGGAAAAAAACCGCAATTTGAAGTTACCGGTTTCACCTTTGGCATTAAAGATCAAACCGCTTTATTCCGTGTTTTCGACGATTTTGAAACCATCCCTTCCAAGTATCCAGGGGTAAAAATATATCAATCGTTATTCAACAACCTCATACTTGACAAAAACCACGGACTTTTGATTCGAGTAGAGCCCTTAGAAGCATTTTTAAATCAACAAACCGATTCATTATGGTATTCCCGAGGAAATTTGTCCCCTTTTTACGCCTTGGATGAAGATCAGTTGATGGAAGAAGAAGCCTTAATAAGCGAAGATGAGCATAAAAACTTGTTAGAGAAAAACTACTATGAATTAAGAGATAGTTTGGCCTTTGAATATCAAAAGAAATTCTACAACGAAGTATTGAATCGCCTTTTTACTAAAAAACAAGGTCTTTACTCCCAAGACTCCACCTTTCGTGAGCTTCTTACTCACCCATCCGCCGGTGTCTTTTTTATGGATAATTCCCGCAACATCGACCGAGCAAAAAATCTCTGGTATTTGAAAACGGTGCTTCCAACACTTTACTTAGATGTTCAAGAATTGTATGAAGACAACATTATTACTGGCGACCTAACTTTGAAGAATTCCACCATACAATTTGATTTAAAAGCGCATTATTCGAAAGCTTTAGGGTCTATTTATCAAGAAATGAACGATGCTTCATTTGATAAAAACATCGCCCCATTTATCCAATCCAACCAACCTGCCTATTTCACTTATACCATTAATTTACGCTCGGCCTATGAAAAAGCCTACGATGTATTGGTGCCGATCTTATCAAAAGCCAAGGACCCTGAAATTTCGTTCAATTTACTGTTGCTGAAATTGGGCAATGCCCTAGTCAATAAAGATGCGCTGTTCGACACCTACAAGGGAAGTTTATTGATGACCTTTAACGGGATTCAAAAAGTGAAAACCCGAAAAATCACCTTCTTTTACGATGAACAAACCTTTGAATATGGAGAACGAGAGGCGGAAGCAGAAGAGGACATGCCTATTTTTACTTTCGGTTTTTCAACCAAGCGAAAGGATATTCCCGAAATGATTTTAGAACATTTCAGCCAAATAACCAGCAAATTCGAAAATAAAGGGGATTACTGGGTATATGAAAAAGCCATTTTCGATGCCGCCCCGCTGTTTTTTATTAATGCAAAAGGGTTGTTCATTATTACCAACGACCGCGATTTAGCCGAGAATCATCGTGATGGATACGGTCAACAGGCGCTTAGTAAACGTGCTGTAAAGTCCCTTAAAAAGTCCGGAACTATGGCCGGTTTTGCCAATATTCAAGAGGTAGCGCAACGTTTCCCTTCCGACTTCTTAAATCCCGAACAGCAGCCCTTGATCGATTTTCTCAGGAATAAAACAGGTGCTCTTTCGCTGAAATCCGGTGTTACCACCGATGAATCTACTTCGGTTAGCGTTGTTTATACGTTTACTGATTCCGAACGCAGCAGTAAACACTTTTTGGATCTTTTGAATACCTTGTATCTTTTGACTAAATAACCGTGAAACGCTTTCGACAAGGGTTCATTTTCGTCCTTCTGGCTGGGGTGCTTGGCTTACTTTTGCTCTTCAAAAACAGGAATTCGTTGAGCGATCCACAATTTACGCTACGCGAAAGATTACCGGTTTCAGACATTCTCGTTCGCGCCCAGATTCTGGAACTCAGCAAACAAATCGGACCCATGTTATTCAAGTATAAACTGCCCATTCGTGAGTTCGCCTCTGCCGATTTTTTATTGAGTCAGGGAAAACAATTCGGAATTAACATTCAATCAGAAGCTTACCTGTTTCTTAACCGCGATTTGAAAGAATGGGGTTTTTTAATTTCCTTAAATGATTCTTCGAAAATGGTTCAACTCGTCGATCGTTTCCGAAAAAACACGCCCATCGCTGACTCCTCGAGAAACAAGATCCGTATTTTATTTTTTAGCGAACCAAACGTATACCTGTGCTATCAAAAATCCTACGCGCTGTTGTATTTTGGGAATCAGTTGAACCAACGACTTGATAAAATCAGCGGTAAGGGAAAACCAAGGATTGAAAAAGAATGGCAACATTTTTTCCACCTAAATTCCCAAAAATCCAACACAATCCTCGCTTATTCAGAAGCAGACTTTTTAAAATCATGGGGGTTTGACTACGCTTTGGTAACCCCGAAAACCGATTCCATCACGGTGCATTTTAATGGGCTTTTCCATACCCCTATTCCCCACGGAATCCATTTCTTAACCCAGGCTAAAGGGCTACCCAATAAGCCGTCCGACACGAAAGCTATTGAATTGCATGTAGATTCGACGTTTAAACATCAGGCGATTGCAAAAAATCTTACCGCCGAACTTAACACCTTTGGAAAGAAAATAGGGTTTCCCACAGGATCATTTCTTAAAGCTTGGGACGGCAATTTATCCTTTCGTGAGGGGGGTCGGGTCAATTCCGTGGAAAAAATCATCGTTACGGAATTCGATGAGAACTTCAACCCGAAAGAAACCGTTCGTTTACAACCTATCAGTGTTCCTAGATACGCCGTGGTTTTTGGATCCAATGCTTATGGAAAAGCATTTTTAAACGCATTATTCGAAAAAGGAATTCTTCGCAATGAATCCAACAAACTTCGCTTTTTGTATGCGCCGTTGCTTTCCATGAAACAGGATAAAAATCAATTCTTCTTTTCCTCGGTGGCACAATTTCCAAAATTAACCAACGCGAGCGGGAATTACGTGCATTGGACACAAAACAACGCACCCTTTTCCCTCGACCTCATGGGTTGTGGCGCGGATTACTTTGTCGTCAACATGGATTGCCCCGCAACATATTTGATTTATGAATGGCAAAAAAAAATGAAGTCCCGCAAAAAGGGTTCATCCTAAAATCAACGCTTTATTACCTCGAAGCTCTTGGATGATTTCGCGCACTTCGGCGGCTTCGTTCGCGGTAACTAAGCGCATTCGGTATTCTTTAAAATGACCTATTCCCTTGAAGTAATTCGCATAATGGCGCTTCATTTCGGCCACACCCACTTTTTCACCTTTCCATCGAATGCTGAAATCTAAATGTTCTTCTACCGCTGAAATACGGTCTTCCATGGTGGGTAAGGGAATAGGGTTATGGTGGTTAAAAACGGATTTTATCTCGTTGAAAATCCAGGGATAGCCGATAGCCGCTCTTCCAATCATAAGCCCATCCACACCGTACCTGTTTTTGTACTCCAACGCCTTTTCCGGAGAATCAATATCCCCGTTCCCAAAAATAGGAATGCGCATGCGTTGGTTGTTTTTTACGGTCCCAATCAATGTCCAATCCGCAGGACCCTTATACATTTGCGATCGGGTTCTTCCGTGGATTGTAAGGGCCTCAATGCCAATATCCTGGAGTCGCTCAGCCGTTTCAACGATGTTTTTAGTAGCATCATCCCAACCAAGCCGGGTTTTCACGGTAACCGGAATCTTCACGGCGTCAACGACCGCTTTGGTTAGGCGCACCATCTTGGGGATGTCTTGCAAGAGGGCTGCACCCGCTCCTTTGCATGCGACTTTTTTTACCGGACAACCGTAATTAATATCGAGAAGATCGGGTTTTACCGATTCAATGATTTGCGCAGCTTGTACCATGGTTTCGGCATCTGAACCAAAAATCTGAACACCGATAGGACGTTCGTATTCAAAAATGTCCATTTTTTGGATGCTTTTGACCGCATCGCGGATTAATCCTTCGGAGGAAATGAACTCGGTGTACATTAAATCCGCACCGTGTTTTTTACAAAGCGCGCGGAATGGAGGATCACTTACGTCTTCCATAGGGGCTAAAAGCAACGGAAAATCTCCTAATTCCAGGGAACGAATAGTTACCATTAGCCGATTTTCGCGGTTTCTAACACCTTCAAATAGTGTTTTAACTGTTGCTCGTTTTCCTTTCGTAAAATGAGGAGCATATGGTCGGATTCCACGAGGATATAATCCTTCAATCCGTCGACCAACGCCACTTTTCCTTGAGGCATATGCACCAAACAATTTTCAGAATCAAACAAGTGAACCTTTTCTCCAATTACCGCATTTCCTAAAGCGTCTTTGGTTAAATGTTCCGTTAAGCTTCCCCAAGTCCCCAAATCGCTCCAATCAAAATCGGATAAAACCACCGTCACATTGGTTGCGTGCTCCATTACCGCAAAATCGATGGAAATATCGGCGCATTCAACAAAGGCTTTACGCATGAACTCTGGTTCTTGAGGGGAATTATACCAGGAAGTATCCCTGTAAAATATACGATAAAGATCGGCGGCATGGAACCTAAACGCTTCCATAATTGCGGTTGCTTTCCAAATGAAAATCCCGGCATTCCAACAATAGTTTCCGGCATTCAAAAACTGCTGAGCGGTTGCGGCATCGGGCTTCTCTCGGAAGCAAACCACGGGTTGGGCCGAATGGGAGGACCGGTTATTCGGATCAATTTCAATATAACCGTAGCCGGTATCGGGACGGACAGGTTGAATTCCTAAGGTCACTAAGGACCCCGTCGAGGCGGAATCCAACGCTAAAGCGATACACTCATTGAATTTATGGGAGTTAACCACTAAATGATCGGATGGAGTGATTACTAGCGAAGCTTCCGGATTTAACGCTTGGATTTTGGCGGAAGCGAAAGCAATGCAGGGCGCTGTATTCTTGCGTTCGGGTTCACAAATAACTTGTTCTTTCGTTAATAACGGAAGTTGCTCTAAAACCAAGAATCGGTAATCCTCGTTGGTTAAAATGTAGATGTTTTCTACTTCCGTGAATGCGAGCATTCGGTCGAAGGTTAGCTGAAGCAGTGACTTGCCAACACCGAGAACATCCAGAAATTGTTTCGGTTTTTGTGGGGTGGACATCGGCCAAAATCGGCTCCCGATTCCTCCTGCCATTATTAAAGAATATACCTTGTTATCCTTCTTCATTCATTGTAGGTTTTACCTTAGCTAAAAGATGTACCAAATACATTTTTCCGGTACTTAATTCTTTACATTCAACCCGCGTCCTTCGCTGGTTCCCTTTCGCGAATAAGCGGTTACTGAGGACAAAGGTAGCGTTTTTTGGTAGGCTTTCAAGGGGGATTTCCGTACCCTGGGGTGCGTCAAAACTGGATAACACCCGGTGTAAGGCTAAATCGGTGCACGATGAAGCTTTCGGGTTTCTCAACGATTTTTTGAGTGCTTTTGTTAGCTCAGGGGGTAAGGATGGATGATGAATGACTTTTTCAATTAAGCGGGAAAAGGCTTCTTTCCATTCAACGCCATGAGGAGCAGCGGTCCTTCCATGAGCTTCAAACGTTTGCCAGTGAGCAAATTCATGCAAAGTAGTGATAAGAAAAGCATAAGGATTCAAATTACCATTCACCGTAATTTGGGGTTTGCCCTTGGCATTTTGGGGTCGAAAATCCCCCAGCTTGGTAGATCGACTTTTTACGATTTTGAAATGAACGTTGGACTGAAGTAGTAAGGTACTTACCAAACCGATGAAAGGAAGCGGAACGTACTTTCGAAAAACCTCATGATAACGTGTTTCTTGGTTCATCGCCTAAAG
>RFQF01000099.1 GCA_009925805.1 Flavobacteriia bacterium
TCAATAATCCAACCGTCAATTTCATCTACAAATTCTTCCAAATCAACATCTTCAATATCGGATTCTCCTTCTCGGTAAACATCAATTTCATAGCCCACTAATTTCCCCGCCAATTTTATGTTATTTCCTCCCCTGCCAATGGCTAAAGAAACTTGGTCGGGTTTTAAGAAAACCTTAACGCGTTTATCTTCTTCATGAATTTCCATGGAAGTGATTTTTGCTGGAGAAAGGGCTCGTTGAATAAGCAGTTGGCGGTTCGAGGTGAAATTAATCACATCGATATTCTCGTTTTTCAGTTCTCGAACAATTCCATGAATTCTACTTCCTTTCATTCCAACACATGCCCCTACAGGATCGATTCGGTCATCGTACGATTCAACAGCCACCTTGGCGCGCTCTCCCGGTTCGCGAACAATTTTCTTAATGGTAATAAGGCCGTCAAATACTTCTGGAACCTCTAATTCAAACAATCGCTCTAAAAATTCTGGAGCAGTTCTGGAAAGTATAATAACCGGCGTGCTATTGCGCATGTCTACCTTGGAAACCACGGCGCGAATCGTTTCTCCTTTTTTGAAGAAATCTGCCGGTATTTGTTCGGACTTCGGAAGAATCAATTCGTTTTGATCATCGTCCATTACTAAAATCTCCTTTTTCCACACCTGATACACTTCTCCCGTGACAATTTCGCCTACTCGCTCTTTGTATTTCTTATATAGATGGTCCTTTTCCAATTCCAAAATGCGTGAAATGAGGTTTTGACGCAGCGATAATACGTTTCTTCTACCAAAATCAGAAAACTTAAATTCTTCGGTAACGGATTCCCCGATTTCGAAGTCGGGTTCAATTTTCACCGCGTCGGAATAGGCAATCTCCAAGTTCGGATCTTCCACTTCGCCATCATCCACGATATCTTTATTTAAAAAGATTTGGACGTCGCCTTTGTCGATGTTCACAATAACATCAATGTGTTCATCGGTATTAAACTTACGTTTTAGCATGGCGCGAAATACGTCCTCGAGCACGTGCTGCATGGTTTGTTTATCGATATTTTTTAGCTCCTTAAATTCGGAGAACGATTCTACTAGGTCTGTACTATTCATGATACACTATTTAAAAGATATGATTCGTTTAATTTCTTTTATTTCTTGTTTTTCAAAGGTTAATTCTTCGCTGACTGTGGTTTTCTTGTTTTTTTCATTTTTTACGGTTCGTTCTACCGTAAGAACTAAGCTTCCGGATTCGTACTTGGACAGGGCACCTTCAAATAATTCACCGTTCGTTTTTAACACGGTTATTTTTCTTCCTGTATTTTTAATAAACTGTTTTTCGTGCCTTAAGGGTCGGTCCATGCCTGCAGAGGAAACGTTTAATTCAAAATCTGCTTCATCTCGGTCCAAATTATGTTCTACATTTCTCGACACGGAAATACAATCTTCAATCGACACTCCGCCATTTTCCTTGTCCAGTTCGATGTTAATCACATTGGAAGCAGAAATGCTTATTTCCACAATGAACAACCCCTTGTTCAATGCATCAATGCGTTCTTGAGCGAGTTGAAGAATCCTATTTTTATCCATTGTCAAAAAAAGAGGGGACTTTCGTCCCCTCGTTCATGTACATTACTCTACAAAGATAAACAAAATTACTATAAAACCAAAAACCCTAGAAAATCCCTTAATTTTGCAACCATGTTAGTTGAAATAGGCGATAAAATTCTTTCGGCGGATCTTTTCAAGAAAAAATTTGTTTGCGACTTAGTTCGATGCAAAGGGGCATGTTGCGTGGAAGGGGATGCCGGCGCACCATTAAGCCACGAAGAGGTGGAACTTATCTCGAATAACCTGGAGAAAATCACACCTCTTATGTCGGAGGAGGGTCAGAAGGCAATATCGCGTATGGGAGTTTCCACCTTAGACCATGAAGGAGAACCGGTTACCCCCTTGGTGGATGGTGGGGCCTGTGTTTTCGCTATTTTCAATGCAGAAAACCAAGCCTTTTGTTCAATAGAAAAAGCATATTTATCCGGTGCAATCCCGAACTTAAAGCCAATATCCTGTTCCTTATATCCAATTCGGGTAAAGCAATTCAACGAGTTTACCGCGCTCCAATACGATGAATGGTCGATTTGTAATGCCGCCTGTGCTCAAGGAGAGGTATTGGGCGTAAAGGTTTATCAGTTTCTCAAGCAGCCGATTATCCGGGCCTTTGGTGAAGCATTTTACCAAGAACTTGAACTCATTGAAAAAGAATTAGAATCCTTGAACGAAAGCGAATAAGTAAAAAAAAAGCCCCAAAAAGGGGCTTTTATCCGTTCGGTTAATGGCTTTCTTCCTCGTCTGGTCCTAGTGGAACATTTTGAGGTATAAAGTCCTCAGCGGCACCTGGTTTCGAATAATCGTATGGCCAGCGATGTACCACGGGAAGAGCTCCTGGCCAATTACCATGCATATGTTCCACCGGCGTAGTCCATTCCAAGGTGTTAGAACGCCATGGATTTTGGGGTGCTTTAGGCCCTCTGAAAATACTGTAAAAGAAATTGTACAAGAAAATCACTTGCCCTAGTGCAGCAATGATAGCGAAAATGGTAATAATTACGTTTAAGTCAAGGATCATTTCATAGGCATCCGTATCGAATTCTTTGTAGGTAGTAAAGTTGTAGTATCGACGCGGCGCCCCGGCTAAACCGACAAAGTGCATTGGAAAGAAAACTCCGTATGCGCCAACAAGCGTAATCCAGAAGTGTACATATCCCATGCGGGTATTCAACATTTTACCGTACAGTTTAGGAAACCAATGATATACTCCGGCGAATAATCCAAATACTGCAGACATTCCCATTACAATGTGGAAGTGAGCGACTACAAAATAGGTGTCGTGAATCGCGATATCCAAAGCTGAATCTGCAAGAATAATTCCCGTAACACCACCGGTAATAAATGTAGAAACTAAGGCAATGGCGAATAGCATGGCCGGAGTAAACACAATGGATCCTTTCCATAGGGTAGTAATGTAATTAAACACCTTGACCGCTGAAGGAATAGCAATCAGTAACGTGGTAAATACAAACACGCTACCCAAGAATGGGTTCATCCCTGTGATAAACATGTGGTGGCCCCAAACGATGAAGGATAAAAATCCGATAGCCAAAATAGACCCAACCATCGCTTTGTAACCAAAAATCGGTTTTCGAGCATTCGTAGCAATGATTTCGGAAGAAAGCCCCAACGCAGGAAGCAAAACGATGTACACTTCAGGGTGTCCCAGAAACCAAAACAAGTGTTGGTATAATAGGGGAGAACCTCCATGGTTGGTTAACATTTCCGATCCAACCATAATGTCGGATAAATAAAAACTTGTTCCAGCAAGACGATCCATGATGAGTAACAGGGCCGCGGACAACAATACGGGGAACGAAAGAACCCCTAAAATGGCAGTTACAAAAAAGGCCCATATCGTAAGCGGCATGCGGAGCATGGACATTCCTGCGGTTCTGAGGTTTAACACTGTAACGATATAATTCAAACTACCCAATAGCGAACCTGCAATGAAAATTGCCATCGAAATAAGCCATAACGTCATTCCGAATCCTGAACCTTCTAACTGTGAAAGCGCGGATAACGGGGGATATACGGTCCATCCCGCCATGGCAGGACCATTACCTGTAGTTCCCCAATCGCCTGGGATGTCTAACCCAAAAATCGATCCGTTGAAAACGAACAGGGATAGGAACATGATTAAGGACGAAACGAAAAAGAACCAATAGGACAACATGTTCAAGAACCCTGAGGCCATGTCACGCGCACCAAGTTGCAATGGAATTAACAAATTGGAAAAGGTTCCAGACAATCCGCCGGTTAATACAAAGAAAACCATGATGGTTCCATGAATCGTCACAAGCCCAAGGTACATGTCTTGATTCAAAATACCCTCTGGGGCCCATTGATTACCCAGGAAAAACGACAGGAAATCCGATTTTTCGCCAGGCCAAGCCAGTTGGATTCTAAAAAGGATTGATAACATCATCGCTACAAATCCCATGAAAACAGCAGTCATCAAGAACTGCTTTCCGATCATTTTATGGTCTTGCGAAAAAATATATTTGCTAACAAAACTCTCTTCATGATGATGGTCATGATCCGCGTGTCCATGTGCGTCGTGTGTTGAAGCCATTGTATTTTATTTATAATTATTATATCATTTGGGTTGCTGTGGAATCTTTCGGCGCTTCAGGCGCAGCCGCAGGGGTTATCGATGCTTTGAAATCCTTCTTAGCCTTCATCCTCATCCATGCATTATATTCCTTTTCATCTAACACCACAACCATCATTCTCATTCCATAATGTGCCCCACCACAAATTTTATTACAAAACAAAATGTAATGGAAGGTAGGAAGGTTTTTTAATTTTCTCATTTCTGCCGTCGTGTAAATCGGAGTAAATTTCAAACGCGTTCCATAACCTGGAACCGCGTTCATTTGTTGACGAAAATGCGGAAAGTAGGCTGAGTGAATCACATCCTTCGAGCGAAAAGTAAACTCATACGGTTTATTCTTACACAGGTATAAGGTGTCTTTTTGAATGATATCGTTCCAAGCTGACTTATCAGTCTGTGCGTTGTGGGTTGCTTTCATTTGGTTAAGCAGTCGTAACAGTCGTTCTTTTCTACCTAGATTCGTGCGAATCACGGACAGCGTTGAATCTGTAAACACGGTGTCGCGGTTGTTCAACATTTTTTGCAAATCCATTATCCCACCGGCACCAAACCGCATGGCTTGTATGGACGAATCGATGGTGGAAGAGGTAATAAGGCCTAGCTCATTGTTCGCTAAAATCAATTTGAAGTCTGTTTTTCCAAGCACATTATCTGACCCCGCATACCGTGCGGTCCAATTAAATCGTTGCGCATACAATTCTACTTTCAATGCATCATTCTTTGAAGCGGAAGTAATCTCATTCCAAGTTTGTAACCCTAGGATAATAATTACGGCTAAAACAACGGCAGGAATGGAAGTCCAAATCAACTCTAAACGATTATTGTGGGAAATAAACGTGGCTTTTATTCCCGGTTTCCTAACATAGCGGTACGCGAAGAAAAACAATAAGAAATTCGTTAAGAAAAATACGGCTAAAATGATGGCAAAGTTTAGATTCAACAGCCAATCTGTGGATTGACCTTCAATGGATGCTGCCGGACCTCTTCCTGTCCAGCCATATTTTAACATCAACCAAATGAGGCCTCCAAATTGGAAAATATTGAAAACCAACATTAACCGGGCATTCAAATAATTATCCCGATCTTGAATATCGTGTTCGCCATGTTTTCGCATTTTTGCGGCCAATTCATACAACCGAGTTAATTGAGCAACAGCAATAGCTCCGATAACAATTATTACAATAATCAACAATCTGCTTTCCATCGTTTCGTTTTATAATATTAAAATTCGTGATGCATACTTTCGTCAAGAAAAGGGTGATTCACCGGCATGAGCGGTGCCTTTGCTAAATTTTTCAACAACATGTAAATAAACAATCCAGCCATTAGCATGGCAAAACCTAGTTCAAGCATGCCTAAATGCGCATTTACCCCAAGCGAACCGGCTGAAACCATGATATAAACATCCAACCAATGCCCAACAAGGATAACCAGACCAACGAAGCTCAGAATCCCTGCGTCTCGTTTTGCATCGCGTGACATTAGGATCAACATTGGGAAAACAAAATTAATGAAGAACATACCGAAGTACAGAAACTTGAAATTCTCTGTCCGCATGATATAATACACCACCTCTTCTCCAATATTGGCATACCAGATGAGCATATATTGAGAAAACCACAAGTACGACCACAAAAAGGAAATCGCAAAAATCCATTTACCGATGTCATGAATGTGCGATTCGTTGACCTGAGGTAAATACCCCAATTTTTTAAGGTAGATCACGGTAAGCACAATCACCACCAATGCAGAAACCCACATTCCCGCGAACGTATACCAACCGAAAAGCGTACTAAACCAATGCACATCTATAGACATTAACCAATCCCAAGCAGAGGTAGAACTGAACACGGCAAAAAACACCAAAAATGTAGCCCCTTGGCGGTAGTTTTTAAAGTGAATTTTGGAACCTCCTACCTTATCTTCTTCCAAAGAACGGTTTCTGAATCCTCTTAAGAACCATAAATAAACAGCAAAATAAACCAAGGTGCGAATCCAAAAGAAAATTAAATTCAAGTAGGTGGATTTTCCTTGAATGATTTTATCTTCTGCAACCACTTCGCTATCCATCCAAGTGTAAACATGCGCACCATGAAGTACTGAAGTGATGAGCAATACTCCACCAAAGACCGCAATTCCATAGGGTAGATATAGTGCCACGGACTCAATCACGCGTTTGACCACCACATACCAACCTGCCTCAACGGCATAATTTAGAGCTAAAAAGAAAAGCGCTCCTAATCCAATTGCAAAAAAGAAAAATCCATTGATAATTCCATTGGTTATTAAACGCGTAAGAAAATGCTCTTCCCCTGCACCTAAAATAATTCCAACCAAGGCCAATAGCGCCCCAGCCCCTATCAATCCAAAGGCCGT
The DNA here is from genome assembly GCA_009925805.1 of Flavobacteriia bacterium. GTDB lineage: Bacteria > Bacteroidota > Bacteroidia > Flavobacteriales_D > Crocinitomicaceae > UBA952. The sequence goes on from RFQF01000099.1 coordinate 6,589, forward strand.
ATTACGCGCCTTAGCATTCATTTGAAAGTTGTTGTTTTCTTGTATATGCTCCATAGCCTATTAATTTTTTTTGGTTGAATCGGAAATCATCCCAGCAGCCAAATAATCCGGATACTGAATGCTTCTGACATAATGTACCAAGGTCCATATTTCTTTTTTATTCAACAAGGAACGGTGCGCGCCCATCATACCTTTTCCATAATAAATGGAATAGAACATCTGTCCATTCGACAACTTCATGCGCGCTTCTTCTTTGTAATTTGGTACACCGGAGTAGGCACCTGAAGTAACCATAGGACCATTTCCATCACCTTTCTCGCCATGACAATGTTGGCACATGGATGTATATAATTTTTTACCTTCTTCCAAGGTTTTTTCATCCAACATCACCGGATTCTTCAAATCCATTGCGGCGAGTGTATACTCGTCTGCAGCAGAAAGTCTTTCGCCGTAGAATCCATGGGTCATTCGCATATTCTGGTTAGCGGCGCGGTGATAAGGCATCATCAATTCCACCAGGGCGGAGTCTGTCCCATAAAAGGGCACAGTGAATTGAGGAGGGGTGAGTGCTGTTTGACGTACTTTCTTCGTTTCATCAATTCTTGCGCGCACCTCACCGTAGTCAACATAGGCCTCAATCGCGGGTGAACGGTACATATCCGGCATGTATTCGAGCCCGGGGCTATCCGGATCGGAAGTGCAAGAGCTCATCAAAGCAAGGCTGGTTGATAGGGCTCCAATCCAAGTTATAAGGGACTTTTTCATAGTTACTCCTTCTGTGGCTTATTCAGTAATTTTTTTCTCCAACTCTTCAA
>RFQF01000100.1 GCA_009925805.1 Flavobacteriia bacterium
GTTATATTTATTATACATTATCACCTTCCAGTTTGAAAACGTCCATGTTGGTTTTCTTTTGGATAATTATAGGATTATGGTTTGGAATTTATGCCTTGCAAATGGCCATATATCTATTAACTTCGAATGAATTATCGATGCTTCCAGATGAGCAAATCGGGAATTTTTCAAAACCTGAAGTGCTAGAAATAGTGAATGAAATGTGGCGAAATTCTGGAAAAAAAGAACTACCCACCATTTACATCAGCGAAATCAGCATCGTGAATGCATTTGCAATCAATACCCTATTTAATTTTTTCAAGCCTGTCAACGCCATTTACATCACCAGAATGACCCTCTCTTGTTTGACCCGTCAGGAACTACTTGGAATTCTTTATCATGAAATGGCGCATTTCAACAAGTATATATATTTCGAAACCAGAACCATGAATATTACCCTTTTTTTCTTTTTATTATTTCCCTTGTCATTAACGGTGTTGATTCCAACTTTATTCTTGAAAGTACTTTTCATTATTGGGATATTATTTTTAATGTTCTATTTGTGGGATCAAGTTCGATTGATTCACGAATTTGAAGGCCATGCTTTAGAGTATCTGTGCGATTTAGAAGCCAGCAAGCAGGTCGGTAAATTAGCAATGATAAACGCATTAATCGTTATTTGTAGAGAGAACATCCCAAAGGAAGAGGAAGCTAGAAAAAAAATTCAAAAAAAGTTGATTTCGAAGAAACCTTTAAACCCTGTAGATTGGACATCTTTTGATACCCATATTGTGAATGGCAAAATTGAGCCGGAAGAATACGATAAATTGATTCACACTTTACTTTCTGCTGAAAACCCTCAATTGTTAGAAGGCTCTGAAAACGATGGCGATTCATCGAGTCACCCCAGTTTAACCAATCGGGTGCTATTTCTGCATCGAAATGCTGCGCATTAAAGACCAATTATTCAGCATTGCTACCAAGTCCAATTCAAATTGAATCGCTGATGATCAGGGGTTTTACGTTGAATTGTTGTTGAAAGAAAATTTGATTCTTCGGGGTTATGTCAGAACTAGGTACGTTAAAAAAATTCTGTTGAGAAAAAACGTTCACCACCGCTAATGCATTTACCAACAAAGTAAAAAGCACCCTGCACAACATAGATTTGTTCATAAAATCATCATCAACATCCATTATTTCGCCAAACCTCCCGTGTCAGATTCGAGGGAAATCTCAATTATTGAAAAGAGTAAACAAGCTCCTGTTCCTACATCCACAATCCGCCGTTCACGGAGAGTACCTGTCCTGTGATAGAATTGGCCTCGTCCGAGAGCAACATTTCCACCATTTTAACAATCCCCGCGGTATCGCCAAGTTTGGCAATGGGCGTTTTGGCGATGATTTGTGCTCGCATGTCGTCCGGTATTTCGCGGATCATGCCTTCGTCCATGTAACCGGGTGCGATGCAATTTACGGTGATTCCACAGGAGGCTAATTCCGATGCCATGGTGCGGGTTAAACCAAACAAGGCGCTTTTTGAGGCCGAGTACGCTGCTGTTCCCGGTATTCCGGTTTGGGCAACAATCGAGGAAAAAAACACGATCCTGCCCCATCCTCGCTTGCGCATCGCTGGAATCAACCGTTGCGAAAGAAAAAAGGGCGCTTCATAGTTGATGGCATTCACTTTTCGGAATTCTTCCGCGCTAATCTTCCATGAAATGCCCGCACTCGGAATTCCTGCACAATGCAATACCACTTCACAATGTTCGGCTGCATCGACCACCCTTTGCAAGCCTTCTTCCGTGGTGAAGTCTGCACTTAACCAGGTCGGAGGGTTCGGAATGCCCGAAGCAAAGGACGCCAAGGCAGCCACGTTTCGGTGACCTTGCAAGACCAAGGAATGGTTGGAGGCTGCGAGCGCTCGGGCTATACGCAAGCCTATTCCACCGCTCGCTCCCGTAATGAGTACCTTTCTTGCCATTACCCGAATTTTCGTTTTGCCAACCAAGCCAAAGGCTTTGCCAACGTGTTCTTGATCAAAAGTAGGTATTCTACATCCCTTGCACCAAATTTTCGGTTGAATTCCCCTAATCCCTTGGCATTGCTACCCCCAAAATCCAGTTGCGTGCATGCTCCCGAAAGGGCTTTCATGGCTTCTACATGCAAATACACCATCCCTCCTACTTGCATGGCTTCCGGGGTAATCGCACCTTTTAAGTACAGGGCCTGTCCGTTCACTTCCAAGTAGGCAGCAGCTCCGACCAACTCTCCTTTATTCCACAAAGAAAATTGCCGTAAATATCCACGGCCGTTGGCTTCTTCCATCAAACGTGATAAAATGAGATAATCATCATCTTTCAAATGGGTAAATTCTGCCCCTTTCACCCGACGAAAAAGAGCAATTAAACCTGCTGGATTTACCGACGTATCCAGTTCAAACCCTTGTAGGGATGCTTTTTTATACTGCCTGCGATGGTTCTCTGAACATCTGGACAACGTGAAATTGGATAAATCAAGCACTTGATATCTTCGGATTCGTGGTTCATGAGGGGCTTCCAAGGCTACCCCCGCCAACTGCAAATAGGAAAAACGCTTCGAAAGGTAATGTTGAAGAGCCAAGGATTGTTTATCATCAAAACCGATCGGAATAAAGCTCCGTGTAAGAAACGGCATGTGCGTATAAGGCACCCCAAACTTTTGCTGGGGCACGATAGGATAAATGCCCTCATAATCATCCAGCACGTAGCCTTCCCAGTGCGGCGCCACCGAATCCAAATACCAACTCAATAGGAAAAAGAAGCCTTCAGGTTGTTCCGCCAAGACTCGCCGGTCCCAACGCTGCTTATCGAGTTGTGCATTGGCTACAATCATAGGACCGAGGAAAGTGTTACAAATTCATGATCTCCACAATGTTCAGCAATAAATGCTTCCAAGGTTTTCAATCCGTATTCGGTTAAGGCTTTGGGATGACCGATTACCACGAGGAACGGTTCGTTGGCTTGCTTTGCCTTGCGCAACGCGCGATTTAGTTGGGTTGAAAAATATCCATCCGCACTCACGCACAAGCGATGTGCCCGTGTGAGCAATTGTTTTTTCGAACCTCCCCCCTTGGCCGGAGTTCCGTTTCCAATAGGCTTGTGATGCGAAGGAAAAAGTCGTCCGAACACAAACAGTTTCCAAAAAAACAAAGGCGAATAGTTCATGGATGCGATGGGTAATTCCGTAAAGTCACCTTCCACATCGAGCACGGCAGGGTCTTCCGTGAATTTCCAATGCGACACCTCCGGTGCATCCGTAAAATCATAGTAATACGGTTTCTTGGCGTTCTTTCCTCCCTTAAATACAGAAGAATCAAGGTGAATTCCCGTTTTTTTCATAGCATCTGCTACAGGAGCAAAAGGTTGCGCACACCATCCTCCCGCCCGATAACTTTGCATCGGTTGAGAAAGTAAGGAATTCATATAGGATGCGTAACGTTCCACGATACCCGACGCTTCTTCCGCCGAAAAATCCGACAACTTGTAAAACGATAAATCATGTTCCCATTGCCGGCCATTCCATCGGGACTTTTCCCAATGTGGATGGATATGTAAGCCTGTTTCATGGCCTTGGGCATCCCATAACCGGATTTGATTTTTAATGGCTTGAAGATCCTGATTGCACGCTGCTTGCTCCTCAAACTTGATTAAACACCCGGCGTCGGGGAAAAAGGTAAATGGAATCTTGTATTTCCCTGCGAGCGATAACAATCGATTCGAGGGTTCGAGCATGCATAGTTCCACCGTACCGCTGCGTTCGCCAAAAAACAATTCGTAATCCCAGGTAATGGCTATTTTCATCGGTTTCCTTGAGGGTTATACATCGTTACACCGTGACGCTCATAGGCCTCCACCATCGTGTCGAACATTTTAGCCGCATCGAAAAGTAAGGAATCGGCTTGACCCATCTTCACCCTGTTGCAAACTTGTTTTTCGAAAAATAACGGAAGCAGTTCATCGCAGCGTCGAAGCTTCGACACTTCGGGATTATGGATCTTAGTGGAAATGGTTTGCGTTTTTCCAGCGTAATCGATCACGGTAAAATCATGAGGCATTGGGCAATAAACGGGCAAATTTACCTCAACCGCATCCTCGAGCGTGTGCAGGTGCGTTCCCGCGTTATCCAAGGTTACACCGATATACAAAATCTTGCCGTTGCGTTGCATCAATTTGGCGTAAGGAGAATCTTGGTGGTATGGGGTATTTCTTGAAGTATGGTCTTTTACATAATCCCAAGCTTGCGCGCCCCATGCTGCCACGGGTTCGGTGGGATGCAAACTCCGCACTACGTCTTCGCCTTTCCGAAAGGTCTCTGAAATTTTCCCCAACGCGGAGGGGGTATTCCGGACATCAAACACTGGATGAGATTGGGCGTAATCCCATTGGAGCAAGGCCACCGGTGATGTGGGCATGAGCAGTGCACCTTCCTTTCCTACCGTGGCTTTAAGGGCTTCCACCACCGTCGGTGCGCCACCTTGTACATACCCGAGCGCACTTAGGCTTGCGTGCACCATGAGGTGGTCGCCCGGCCTCACGCCCATTGCCTCCAGGTTTTTAAGGAGTTGATCGAGTGTGATTCCATTACCGGATTGCTGCTGTTCCTTGAGCCATTGCTGCTGCTTCCGCTTTTTCCTGCGACGATACCCTCTTACCACAAAACCCGGAACCCATTTTTTCCACGAAGGACTCATGTTGCTAAATTACGTAAAGGAAAAGAAAGGTGGGGAAAGGAAATTTACGATTTTTAACAGAGCAAGTGGATAGATTCAAAAGGAATAGTGTACTTTTAGGTAAAATAAAACAAGCTATGAAACACTTTTTAATGATTCTTGCCCTTAACCTTGGGTTGGTAGTTGTGGCACAAACGGCAGAAGAACGCGCAACAGCGCAAACCGACAAAATGAAGACATCCTTGAATTTAAGCGCAGAACAGTATACCAAAGTCTATGAAATAAATGTTGGAATCATCCGAAAAAACGACGACACCAAAAATTCCACCTACTCGGATGAAGTCAAAAAAGAAATTCACCGAAGCAACGAACAGGCCCGCAGAGCCATGCTAAAAGACGTGCTCACGGCAGCTCAGTATGAGAAATTAGCGAAAGAAGGTAAGAAAGCTGTTAAGAAAAAGAGGAAGGCCAAGAAGGAATAATCGCCGACAAAACCGAATCATTGATTGTTATTACCGGTGTTACCGAGAACTTTCTATAGCGCCTGTTGTTCTACTCTTAAATGCTCCCTGTGCCAAAAACCGGATACTTATTTACACCCTACGAAGCGCCGGACCAATCTCCTTTCGATCGCTTGTTTGACATCTTCGCAGAACTCATTACCCATACTTCTGGGGATGTAGAAGAAGCCTTAGATTGGTTCAAAGTGTTGGATGAAGAATACCACTTAACCAACGAAGATTACACCCTTGAGGACTTCATCGAAGACCTGAAAAAGAAAGGGTATTTGCGCGAAGAAATCGAATCCAAGGGAAAGGGACAGCTTTCCATTACCGCCAAAACAGAACGAATTTTACGTAAAAACGCCATGGAACAGATTTTTGGATCGATTCGAAAAAATGGCCAAGGCAATCATAAATCCAAAAAGAGCGGCATCGGAGATGAGGCCACCGGCGAATTTCGGAGTTACCAATTCGGAGATGCCCTTGATCACATCGCAATGACCGAAAGCTTAAAAAACGCCCAGATCAACCACGGAATTGGGACCTTTCGCCTGACCGAGCAAGACCTGGTGGTGGAGGACACCCACCATAAATCGCAAATGAGTACGGTGTTGATGATTGACATCAGCCACAGCATGATTCTATACGGCGAAGACCGCATAACGCCAGCGAAAAAAGTAGCCATGGCCTTGGCGGAACTCATCACCACCTCCTACCCTAAAGACACGTTGGATGTCATCGTTTTCGGAGATGACGCCTGGCCCATTAAGATCAAAGACTTACCCTATTTGAACGTTGGACCTTACCATACCAACACGGTAGCGGGATTGGAATTAGCCATGGACATCCTCCGACGCAAAAGAAATACGAACAAGCAAATCTTCATGATCACCGACGGCAAACCGAGTTGCTTGCGTCTTCCCGATGGGCAATACTACAAAAACAGCAACGGCTTGGACGCTATGGTGGTAGAAAAATGTTACAACATGGCTGCCCAAGCTAGAAAATTGCACATTCCCATCACAACCTTCATGATTGCACAAGACCCGTACTTGCAACAATTTATAGAAGAATTCACCAAATCCAACAAAGGCAAGGCTTTTTACACCGGAATCAAAGGCCTTGGCGAAATGATATTCCACGATTACGAGTCCAACCGCAAAAAACGCATCAACTAATATGACAACACCTTCCATCAATACGCTTGGCGCCTTGCGCGCCTCGGGGTACACTTCCAAAAGCATTAAAACCGAATTGCGCGACAACTTAATCGCATCCTTAAAAACAGGCAACCCAACCTTCCCGGGCATGCACGGTTATGAACTTACGGTCATACCCCAACTCGAGCGCGCCATTCTGTCACAACACAACATCAACCTCTTGGGCTTACGTGGACAAGGCAAAACGAGAATTGCCCGATTAATGGTCAATCTGTTGGATGAATACCTTCCCGTGGTGGCCGGCAGCGAAATGAACGACGACCCCTTCCACCCGTTAAGCCGCTATGCGATAGACTTAATTCAAGAACATGGCGATGAAACACCCATCACATGGTTGCATCGTTCCGATCGTTTTTTTGAAAAATTAGCCACCCCGGATGTCACCATCGCCGATTTAATTGGAGATATTGACCCCATCAAGGCAGCGAATGCAAAATTGAATTATTCGGATGAGCGCGTATTGCATTTCGGCATGATTCCCCGGGCCAACCGTTGCATTTTTGTCATCAATGAATTGCCCGACCTGCAAGCCCGCATCCAGGTGGCGCTGTTTAACATCTTGGAAGAAGGGGACATTCAAATTCGCGGGTTCAAGTTGCGACTTCCCCTAGACCTTCAATTCGTATTCACTGCCAACCCTGAAGATTACACGAATCGGGGAAGTATCGTTACCCCCTTAAAAGACCGTATCGGTTCGCAGATATTGACGCATTACGCGCCGGACCTTGCCACGGCAAAAAAAATCACTATGCAAGAGGCGGAAAAAGCAGAAAATCGTGCGTGTGACGTGTATGTGCCTGAGCTCGCCAAGGATATCTTGGAACAGATCGCGTTCGAAGCGCGGCAGAGCGAATACATCGACCACAAAAGCGGCATCAGTGCGCGCATGAGCATTACGGCTTATGAAAACTTGATCAGTACCGCGGAGCGCAGGGCCTTGAAAAACGGTGAAACCACCACCGCGGTGCGC